>SHOH01000065.1:4363-13161 GCA_004294845.1 Anaerolineaceae bacterium | reverse complement strand
TCAATTTCCAACCAAATTAGTATACCATAAAATTACAGCGTTCACAATATTTAATTCAGCGAATGTGAACTTTTTATTGTGCTTTTTTGCAGAATAAATGTTCGTGTGTCTTCTTGATGTCTAGGCTTAGTATATGATATAATTTACGTGAATAAGCAGATTACTACAAGAGAAATAAAATTTATAGATAGGAAGTGCTTTATGAAATTCATACATATCGCTGATGTCCATCTTGGTGCTGTTCCGGATTCAAATATGCCTTGGGCTAAAGAACGGCAAAATGAGATATGGGACAGCTTTAAGAACATCATAACTGTATGTAACCAGGAAAAAACAGACCTGCTTCTGATTGCAGGTGATCTATTTCATAAGCAGCCATTAATTCGTGAGCTTAAGGAAGTAAATTATTTATTTTCCACCTTGGAAACCGCCAGGGTGGTCATAATGGCAGGAAACCATGATTATATAGGCGCAAGATCTAACTATCTTGGCTATCAATGGGATGAAAAGGTTCATATGTTTCTTAAGGATAGTTATGAGACTATAGATTTACCCGACATTAATACAAGAGTATACGGTTTTAGCTATATTACAAGGGATATAACCGAGCCTAAGTATGACAATATGGAGCTTCCGTATATAATTAATTCTCATGACGATTCCCATACCTTTCAGATAAATATGAATTCCGAAGATAATTATGACTTCGAAGGGCATGAGAGAATAAATATTCTTCTTGCCCATGGCGGTGATGAAAAGAGTATTCCCATAAACCGAAAGAAATTACTTGGTATGGGATTTGATTATATAGCCCTTGGACATATTCATAAACCGGAGATTATAAGTAAGAGGATGGCATATTCCGGCTCATTAGAGCCTCTTGATAAGAATGAGACCGGACAGAGGGGTTATATCATCGGAGAAATCAGCGAGGATGGAAAAAGAGGCATTGACATTCGGTTTGAAAGCATCTCTCATAGAGAATATAAAAAGATAATAATAGATTCAGATCAGGAAATGACTAACGGTGCATTAACCGATATGATTAAGGAAGAGCTTGATAAGCAAGGAAGACATCATATTTATCAAATATATATCCGGGGCTTTCGAGATGAGAAAATCCATTTTGACCTAGATGCTATTTATCCTCTGGGACATATTATAGATGTAATTGATGAGTCGCATCCGGATTATGATTTCGAGGCTTTATATAGAGAAAACTCAGATAATATGATAGGCATGTTCATCAAGCAAATTAATGAATCATCAAATCAAGGTGAGTTAAATAAAAAAGCGCTTTATTATGGAATAGAGGCGTTGCTTGGTGCCAGAGAGTAAATCGGTGGGCGATTCGGTACCGGGTACCTTCTTTCGGCGCCGTCAATCATGCGAGAATTTTGGTACCTGGTACCGTGGAGGTAAATATGATAATAACCAGGCTAAACGTGAATTATTTTGGTAAATTCTCCGGCAAGGAGATAGAACTTAAGCCGGGTATTAATTTAATATATGGTGAGAACGAAGCCGGTAAAACCACACTACATACCTTTATTAAAGGTATGCTATTTGGAATAGAAAGGCTTAGGGGGAGAGGTGCCTCTTCAAAAGAGGACACTTACATGCGCTATCTTCCTTGGGATTATCCCGGAGCTTACGGCGGACAGATGGATATTATGTTAGATGACAGAGTTTATCGCCTTCAAAGAAGCTTTCATGCCAATGAAAAATCATTTATTATTCTTGATCTTTTAACAGGTAGGGAGATTAAGCTTAAGGAAGATCATATCAGCGAGCTTATACCGGGGCTGACTGAGTCCGCATTTCGTAATACCATAAGCATTGAGCAGCTAAGAGCGGAGACAGATTCTGAACTTGCATCCCATGTAAAAAATTATATTACGAATTTATCTATAGCAAAAAGCAGAGAGGTAAATGTAGAAAAGGCTCTTAGTTCATTAAAGGAGAAGAAAAAAGCTTTAGAATCTCTTCCATATGCGGCTCAGCTTAAGTCTTTATCAGAGAAAATAAAGGATGGTGAGGCTAAGGAGGTTAAGATTGACTTGCTTACCGCAAAGCTTAAGGAGCTGGAAAGTAAGGAGAAAGACTTAGTTAAACAAAGCAGTAAGCATAAAAATGCCATAACTCAAAAAGAAGAGAAATTAATGGGAGAACTTCCTGCTATACTTGAAAAATATAGAAGCTATAGGGAGCTTACCAGACAGTATTCTCAGATAAATTCTCAGGTAGATGATCAAAAGGATAAGCTTACAAAGTATCAGAAATATCTTGTGGACCTTGATAATAAACAGGAGGACACCATAAAAGGCGCAAGAAAGAAGGGTCTTACATATATAGTTTCATCATTAGTGGTATGTTTGCTTAGTCTATATCTATCCAAAGCTTTTATAGTCGGTGCGGCTGTCCTGGGGGTAGCATTAATAGTAGGTGTGATGTTACTGACTCTTGCTAATAAGAAGAGACACCGTACGAATAAGGAAGAATATTTGAGAATCGATTTGTCACTAAAGCATGGTAAAGAGCTACTAAAAGAGCTGACTGAAAGAAGAAAAAAATTAGAAGATAGCTGTGATGTGTTAAGTGATTCTATAATGTTATATATGCAGGAATTTATATCTGAGGACGAACTAACACCTGAGGCAGTCGATAGGCTTCAGGAAGTTATTAGACTTAAAAAGAGTGAGGCTTTTAAAGAGCAAAGCGAGCATAGTAAAAAACTTGAAGAGCTCCGTTTTCAGATAGGAAAGATAGGCTGGGAGCTGTCCGATTTAGAAGAGAATGAGACAGAACTTATTAAAAATAAAGAACAATATGCATACATTATGCAAAAACAAGTAGAAAATGAGGCGGAGCTTAAGGCAATTAATCTTGCCCTAACTACCATTAATGAGCTTTCCGCCACCATCCACGACAGTTTTGGATTAGAGCTTAACAAAGCGGTTTCTGAGATAATAGATTCTGTAACTGACCATAGATATAATGATATTAAGATTGATGAAAAGCTAAATATCAAGCTTGGATGGAATGATAACTATATAATATTGGATCGGTTAAGTGCAGGTACAATTGATCAGGTGTATTTTGCACTTCGCCTTGCCACAAGCGATTTACTTATTGGTAAGGAGCCGATGCCCCTTATTCTTGATGATAGCTTTGCCCTATATGATGATAGCCGCATGAAAGCGGCATTAACCATGATTGCAGATTACAATCAGGTGATAATGTTTAGCTGTCAGAAGAGGGAAAGGCAAATTCTTGAGGATTTGAAGATACCATTTAACTATATTGAGTTGTGATAGAATAATAGCAACTTACTCGGAGGCTTTTATGGACAAAAGAAAAAAGGATTCCGTTAAGAAGGATAAAAGGAGAATTGGGAAAGCAATTAAGCTTATTCTCAAGCTTTTTGTCCTTCTCTTTTTATTGGCACTGGTAGTGGGAATATTTTATTTTTATAATACCTATGGAAGAATCCTAATAAAACTACAGAAAGAAGCCAGAAACATTGTCCATTCATCCTCTGAGGAGACCTTTCGCTCATCACAGACCAGTATTGTTTATGATATTAACGGTGAATTGATATCCACCCTAAGAGGTGTCAAGGATGTCTATTATATAGAATATAAGGATATTCCGACTACGGTATTAAATGCGATTATTGTAACCGAGGATAAGAAATTCTTCAGCCATGAAGGGGTGGACTATCTGGCAAATGTACGTGCTGCTATATCGTTACTAAAGAACAAGGGTGAGATTACCCAAGGAGCCAGCACCATCACTCAGCAGCTTGCCAGAAATGTGTTTCTTACCCATGAGGTAACCTATGAGAGGAAAATAAAAGAAATATTTATTGCCCAGGAGTTAGAGAAGGTTTATGCCAAGGATAAGATAATGGAGTTTTATATTAATAATATATACTATGCAAACGGTCACTACGGAATATTGGCAGCAGCTAATGGCTACTTTGGTAAGGGAATTAATCAGCTTAGTCTATCTCAGATTGCATTCTTATGCTCCATACCCAATAATCCCAGCATGTATGATCCGCTAACATCCATAGAGCAAACATTAGAAAGAAGAGATAGGATTCTTAGGCAGATGCATAATGACGGGAAAATTAATCTGATTGATTACAGAAGCGCACTTAATGAGCCCATTAAGCTACTTTCTAGGGAGTCTGTCAAAAATGATTATGTAGAAACCTTCGTATACCATAGTGCCATAAAGGCGCTTATGAAGGAGGAAGGCTTTGTATTTCGTAATCAATTTACCTCTGATGAGGATAAAAATACATATAATGAGGCATTTGATGATTTGTACTATCGGTATCAAAGCCTCTTATATTCAGGCGGTTACAGGATATATACCTCCATAGATCTTGATAAGCAGGAACGCCTTCAAGCCTCGGTGGACGAGGTGTTAGAAGGATTTATAGATACAACCGATGAAGGAATATACAAGCTTCAAGGGGCGGCTGTATGCATTGACAATGATAGCGGAAGAGTAGCTGCTATTGTAGGAGGGCGAAGTCAGGAGCATATGGGTTATACCCTTAACCGGGGCTATCAAAGCTATAGACAGCCGGGGAGTGCCATAAAGCCGCTTATAGTCTATACCCCTTCATTTGAGCGTGGATATACACCGGAAAGCATGATGGTGGATGAGCAAATCCCGGGAGGACCGAAGAACTCAGGCGGAAATTATGCCGGCGAAATGAAGCTTCAAAGGGCAATAGAGCTATCAAAAAACACAATCGCTTGGAAGCTTTATGAAGAGCTTACACCTCAGGTTGGAATCTCATATTTGCTAAAAATGAATTTTTCTAGGATAGTAGAGGATGATTATTTTCCTGCTGCATCCCTAGGAGGTTTTACCATAGGGGTAAGCCCCTTGGAGATGGCAGCGGCTTTTTCGACCTTGGAAAATGACGGCTATTACAGAGAGCCAACCTGTATCGTAAAAATTATTGATGCAGATGGAAATGAGTTGGTAAAGGATACTATATCTACCAAGCAGATATACAAGACAAGTGCAGCTCGGATAGCGACAGAGGCATTAACGGGAGTAATAAGCAATGGTACAGCAAAGGGGCTGGGGCTTACGAACACAATCAGTGCCGGAAAGACAGGAACCACAGATGAAAGGCGGGACGGTTGGTTCGTAGGATACACTCCCTACTTTACCACCAGCGTCTGGGTTGGATATGATATGCCAAAGACCTTGGAGGACTTAAAGGGATCATCATATCCTGCTATCATATGGAATAAATACATGGAGCAAATCCATGAACCCGGAATGAACCGAACCTTCGAAACATACGACTGGAGAGAATAAAAAGGTGCCAGGCACCGACGGTGCCTGGCACCATATTGGCACCATGTTTATTTCTTCTTGACCTGATTATATCTATCCAGAACATTATTAATTCTCTCAACAGGGTTTAGCAGACCGCTAATGCTGTTGTCATGGTTAAGGGTGTCTATTATCAGAGCAATATATTTACTCATATCAACATTTATATAATAGGGCTTAGTTAGAAGCTCAGGTGTCTGGTATGTTAGGTTCGTAGTCAGAAGCCTGTATATAATCCCCTGCTCAAAGGCTTCGTCGAATTTATCCAAGCCGGCTGTAAATAATCCAAAGGTGCTAACCACAAAAATACGGTTAGCCTTTCTTCTCTTTAATTCTGTAGCAACATCAAGCATACTTTCTCCGGAGGATATCATATCATCTATAATCATAATATCCTTACCCTCGATATCAGGTCCCAAGAATTCATGTGCTACGATTGGATTACGTCCGTTAATAATCTTTGTATAGTCACGTCTCTTATAGAACATACCCATATCAAGACCTAAGACGTTTGCAAAATATACTGCTCTTCCCATTCCGCCTTCATCGGGACTTATGACCATCATATGGTCAGAATCCATTTTAATGTCAGGTACATTCTTTAAGATGGCTTTGATAAATTGATAGGTTGGCTGAACGGTCTCGAGACTATTTAGGGGTATAGCATTTTGTACTCTTGGATCATGGGCATCAAAGGTTATGATACTTTCTACACCCATATTAGTCAGCTCCTGTAATGCCAATGCACAGTCCAGTGATTCTCTGGAGCTGCGCCTATGTTGACGGCCTTCATAAAGATAGGGCATGATAACGGTAATTCTTCTTGCCTTACCACCGACTGCTGCTATAATACGCTTTAAATCCTGATAATGATCGTCCGGCGACATGTGGTTGTTATGTCCGCAGACAGTATAGGTTAAGCTGTAATTGGTCACATCAACTAGTAGGTATAGGTCATATCCACGAACAGATTCCTTAATTTGACCCTTGGCTTCACCGGTACCGAATCTAGGACAGCAAGCATTTATTAAGTAAGTATCTCTCTGATAACCTGTAAATGCAAGAGTTCCTTTGTGCTCACTTTCTCTTAGATCACGCCAGTATACAAGGTAGTCGTTAACTTTGTTACCTAATGTGTTACTACTTTCCAGTGCAATGATGCCTAGAGGCCCAATAGGAATGGTTTCAACAATCTTTTCATGTTTTGGCATTACATGTCCCTCCGTTAATAATATTGGTTATTATTATGCTATAATCCATAAAAGTTATATCATTATAAAAATATTAAGTCAAGCTTATTTAGAGCTTTATTGCCTTATGCAGACGTATATCTTCTCCGACAATTCGTCTTATACAATAATTACTGATAATTCTTGAATAGATACGTTCACTGTAATTGGTGTTCAGATTATCTAAGGATAAATTGGTAGATATAAGAGTTGATTTTTGACGTAGCAGTCTCTCATTAATAATCAGATAGAGCTGTGAGGTTGTAAATGAATTGCTAAGCTCGGTTCCCAAGTCATCAATAATTAACATGTCACAATCTAATATATACTCGAATTGATTAGCAGCGGCTAAGGTATTTTCTGCTTCTTTTCCAAACTTATATTTTTCCAAGATGTCAAATAACCTGAAGGCTGTTAGGTATATTACCGTGTAACCCCGGTCTAATAATTCCTTTGCAATACAATTGGCTAAAAAGGTTTTACCGACCCCTGTATTACCAAGAAACAAGAGGTTTTCATGCTTCTTATCAAAATGGCGTATAAAGCTTTTACAGCCTGCAACTATTTTTTGCATATTAGATAGAGGGGACAAACCGATGCTTTCATCAATATAATCATCAGAATAATATTTAAAAGAAAATGCGCTGAAATTCTCGCGGTCCAATACTGATTTAATATTTGAACCTTCATAAATCATATCTGCTATAGCTTGCTTAAAGCAGCTACATTTCTCATTTCCGATAAAGCCTGTATCCTTACATTTGCTACAATGGTATTGCATAAGAAGATAATCCTCAGGATATCCATCATCAAGAAGAAGCTGCTTTTGTAGCTCTCGAAGCTTTGTAGACTTGTCCTTTAATTCATCCAAGGCTTCTGTATTGCCAAACAAGGCTAATCTTCCTGACTGGGCGGATATGGATATAAGCTCATCTTCAAGCTCCTTTAACTTAGGATTAGCCTGATAGGCTTCCTGTATACGCTTGTCCAATTCACGCTTATTCTTAAATCTGCGCTCGTCATACTCACGTAAAATCTGGTTATATTGATCATTCTTTAGAGCCATATCCTACCCCCTTTAAATGCAATGTTGTTAAAGTCCTTTATTAATTAACTTACGTTCAAGCTCGGCATAATCCTTTGCGGTGTATGTCCTTTGAGGAAATTGATTGAATTTATTTGAAACTTGTTTGACAATCGGTGTCACCTTGGTGGCAACCTTACCTTTGGCAAACTCCTCATCTAGCTTTTTAATATCAGCTTGATTCTTAACACCCTTCTTAAACCAGGTTTCAAGTATCTTGTCTGCATATTTAAAATCAGGCTTTTGTGTTCTAAGAATGGTTCGATTACAAGCCTCTGTAATAATATCATCTGAAAATGAAAACACTTCAACCCATTTTGTAATATATTGTCGCTCAATTTGGCCGGGAGCTCTGTTAAGACCAAAGGCCTTATTCACGCTGTTAAAATGCTCATTATAGATGACTGTAGCTTCTCTTGCTTTTTCCTCTGTGTCGATTCCTTCCTTAGCCCATGTTAGGGCAACCGCCTCAATGTAGGAAGGATTCTTCTTATTCCTAGAGACACAGTATTCATACAGATACATGATAAGCTCGGAAGAAAAACGAAGCTCCTCATAAAGATATAATATTAGTTGAATATCCATGGGCTTTAAAGGTCTGTCCAGATATATTTCAACTATATGCATTGCATATTTGATTTCGTCATTACCTGTAAGCTCGGCGATCTTATCCTGGGAGTATCTCTGCCTGATGGCTGGATCCTTTACGGAATGTATGCTAACAGCAATCTCATCAAGCTCTGAATCAATATCATCAGCTGCGGTGGCTTCAGTTTTGGAGCCGTTATCAAAGCCGTTTAACTCAGTCATGTGAATTGCTGTGATTTCCTTTTGAGTATTTCGCTCTATCTTAAGCAATTTCTGCTTTTCCCAATAAATTAAGGCACGGATGATATCTTTCTCAGTATTATCCAGGTGGTCAGCAATAGTGGAAATTGTTATTTCGAGATTATTGGTGCTAAAGCTGCGTAACAGGTATAGATATACTTTCACATAAGCCCCGTTAGCAGACGGCATATAAAGATCAATAAAGGTATTTGGGACGATAGTAATGTCAGAAATACCTTCTGTATGTAATAATATTTTATTCAATTTTCACCCATCCCCTTTCTGTG
>SHOH01000065.1:0-4263 GCA_004294845.1 Anaerolineaceae bacterium | reverse complement strand
AAAGTATATCACATCTTAAAACGGAATGAAATAGGCTGTTTTTCAGGGTTTTTGGGGAGAAAAGGTTTTGTTGATGATGTTGATAATGTGGATACAAGTACGATTCCGATATGTAAAATTATGTAATAAAAAGTAGAACCATTAGGTATTAAGGATTTATTTGCGAGAGAAATCTATTGTTGTAGAAAAGAAACAGGGTAAAATAATATCCACAGCATTGGTTAACATAAAATGTTGATAATACTGTGGATAATGTGGATAAACTACAAGCCTAACAAGGATTCGCCTACAATTACGATGTCTCCGGCGCCCATGGTTATCAACAAGTCGCCGTTAATACAATTTTCTAGTAAAAAGGACTCAATTTCATCAAAGCTAGGGAAATAATAAGCTTCCTTACCAAGCTCATTAAGTTCCCTCACCAAATCCTTTGAAGATATATCACCGGGATCCTTTTCTCTTGAAGCATAGATATCTGCGAGGACTATTTTGTCGGCATGAGATAAAGCCTTGGCAAAGTCCTTCAAATGCCTTTTTGTTCTGCTGTATGTATGAGGCTGGAAGACACACCACAGAGTATTGTCTGTATAGCTTCTGGCAGAGGTAAGGGTAGCGGTAACCTCAGTCGGATGATGTGCATAATCATCCACAATCTTTACCCCACCTATAGTACCCTTGTACTCAAAACGACGCTCAGCTCCCTTAAAGTTCATCAGGGAACTTTTGATAGATTCTATCGGAATGCCTGCTTCTAAGCCTAATCCTATAGCAGGCAGTGAGTTCGATATATTATGAATACCTATGACATTTAGCTGTATGCGGTCAATATATTCTCCCTTATAATATAGGTCAAAGCTATGTCCGGTCATATTAAAGGAGCGGATGTTATCAGCTGCAATATCAAAGGTTAGGTTATTCGAATTATAATTAGGGTCAGATATGCCATAGGTTAACACTTGGCATTCCAAATCAGTGGTGATTTCCTCACAATCGGGAATTTCTCCGTTAATGTAAAGCTGCCCGTCCTTAGGAATTCTCTTGGCAAAAGAGCGGAAGGAAGAGCGGATATCATTCAGATCCTTAAAAAAATCCATATGATCTTCATCAATATTAAGTATAACTCCCTTATGTGGGTTAAATTCTAAGAAGGAGTTCTTGTATTCACAGGCCTCTGCGATGAAGTGATCAGTATCTCCCATACGCATGTTTCCGCCTATAGCATTTAACATACCACCTACGGCAATGGTGGGGTCTAAATTACCATCAATAAATATTAAGGACAGCATAGATGTAACTGTCGTTTTCCCATGAGTACCGGATACGGCAATCGAATCTTCGAAATTAAGCATAAGCTGACCGATTAGCTCGGCACGATTAAGAGAGGGTATACCCATCTCATTTACAGCCAAAAATTCCTCGTTATCGTTACTAATAGCAGCCGTATACACCACTGCATCTATATCTAATGTAATATTACCTTTTCTTTGTCCATAAAATACTTCTATCCCTAAGCTGCGAAGATGCTCGGTTATCTTGCTCTTATGACTGTCAGAACCACTGACCTTAAACCCTAAGTTATGTAGATATTCTGCAAAGGCACTCATACTGATGCCGCCAATCCCGATAAAATGAATACGACATGGCTTATTGAAATCTAATTTGTACATATAGCACTTCCTATTCATGAAATATAATATATTGGTCTTTAACTACTTGCTATTATAACCTTTTTTGCTTAAATTACAATAGAAAACAATAGAAACACCTGCCTATAGCAGGTATTTACTGATATAGTAATATATTCTTTTAAGCCGTAAGAATGCAAGTATACACAAAAAATATATATAAATAGGCATAACTCAAGTCCAAAAAACCTTAAAAATTATGAAAAATGACATAAGTATGTAAAATTTGGATGTTTTATTCTAAAAAATATTCACATTTTTGTTTTTATATGGTATAATAGCCTCATGTTATGATTTGCATTGTTTTTCGTGATTATTTTCTGACTAGGTAACTGGGAAAAGTGAGCTTAACCTGAGTTAATATGCTTTTTCTTGATAACTAACGATAAATTACGACAGAAGGGGGACTAAGCTATGCAAATTACCGATGTTCGTGTGCGTAAGGTGAGCAAGGAGGGAAAGATGAAGGCTGTTGTATCAATTACGATTGATAATGAATTCGTAGTTCATGATATCAAAGTAATTGAAGGGGACAAGGGTTTATTCATCGCTATGCCTAGCCGTAAGGCCGGGGATGGAGAGTACCGAGATATTGCACATCCGATTAATTCGGATACACGAGACAAAATCCAAAGGATTATCCTCGAGAAGTACGAAATTGCGGCTTTGGAAGCAGAGACCGACAACGAGGAGTAAGAGAGGGAAAGCGGTAATAAAAAGACAAAAAAGACAGCAGAGAAGTTCGGCTGTCTTTTTTGTGTCTATAAAATTGTTAATATCTTCTATTTTGTATATCAATAGTTTACAGGTTATTATGCTTTTATTTTAAATTTACTCATGCTAATATCAAGCTCGTTAGCGATATTTTGCAGCTTCTTGGCAGCAAGAGATACGGCTTCAATATTGGCCATCTGCTGCTCCATAACCGATGAGATTTCTTCGGTAGATGATGAAGCTTGCTGTGCAATCGCTGATATACTTTCAAAATCACCGACAACTTTATTCTTATCTTTATTTACTTTAGAGATATCCTTAATAATATCTTGGATTTCACTAATAATATTTGTTATTAATTCTTCAATAATTCCTAATGCCTTACTGGTATCTTCGGATGTTTCAGAGGTTCTATTAATAGCCTGGGAACCTTGATGCATATAGTCACGGGTGGAACTAATAGAGGATTCAAGTTCATGGACAATCTCTTCTATACCTGCGATGGAACTGGAGGTCTGTTCGGATAGCTTTCTGATTTCAGTGGCCACTACAGTGAAGCCTTTGCCACTTTCTCCTGCTCTTGCACTTTCAATACTTGCATTTAGAGCTAATAACTGAGTTTGTTTTGCGATATTTTTAATAACTGAAGTTATCTCTGTGATAGACTGCGAATTTTCGGTCAAGAGTTCAACCTGTTCACGAATATTTTCAGTTACATTAACATTATCGGCTATTGCAGATTGTAGTTCCCGTAGGGAGTTAGTACCGATTTCATTTGCCTTACTCGTCTTTTCAATACTTGATATCATAACTTCAGCTCTTTGATTAATATTATTAATTTCATCAGCAAGCTTATTCAAGCTCTCCAGACCCTCCTGAGCGCTAGATGCAAGATCTGAAGATCCCATGGCCAGATCCTCAGATGCCTGAGTTATACCCTGGGCGATAGTAGACGTCTCATCAATTATAGAGGATAGGTTATGCGAGCTGTCTGATACTTCTTTAGAATTATTAATTATGCCACCAACTGTACCGCTTAGTGTATCTCGCATGTGGTTTAAGGCTACGCTCATTTTACCGATTTCATCCTTACCATACATATCAATGCCTAAGCTAAAGTCACCTTTTGCAAAGTCATCCATCCTTTCGGACATTTTTATAATAGGACGGGTTAATCTGTTGGTCACAAATGTACCAATAGCCAGTGCAAGAACTATTATTATAATTGATATGGTTGAAATTTCAATAAAGGATTTTCTAAGCTGCTGATTCATTCCAGTTAAAGATATACCGATGTTAAGAGAGCCGGGTAAATCATTGCCGTATATACATCCCGTTGATATGTTGTAGACTTCTTCATTTCCAACCATAAGCATCTGTCCGATAATATTGTCAGTACCGAGTACGCTACTTGTTATACTATCTTCTGACGTTGTAGCTGATGAGACAGCATCGGTTGTGACAGAAGATACAGCATCGGTACCTGCCGTAGCAGATGATACTGCGTCAGTCCCAGTAGTAACTGATGATACTGCGTCAGTTCCGGAGGTTTCACCATCAATTACAAAGTTGTCAGATACAACAATCCTTCCTACATCATCTGAAATAGATACATAGGTGATGTTACCGTTACTTTCTCTTTTAATACTATTAAATAGATTCTGGTATTCCGGTATTTCTTTGATACCACCTTGATACAATTCTCTTTTAACAGTATTAATTAAGGTTGTGCCATCACTTTGCATCTGTGCTGTTACTGCATTCCTTATCTCCAGATAGGATAAGATCGCAAAGGAAATAATACAAAGAAGTAGGAGTGAAGTAATAATAAAAAGGAATTTCGTTGTCAGTTTCCTGAACATAA
>SHOH01000203.1 GCA_004294845.1 Anaerolineaceae bacterium | reverse complement strand
AAGACAGTAGAGTTTTATATTCGATTAATTGGCCGTTTATAGTGTTTCAAAGGGGAGCAAACCTTGAAAATCAAAAATAAAATAAGTAAAAAGAAATTACTAAGACATATCATAATATTATGTTTTCTTATAGCTATAGGTTTCGTTGGCTATTTATTTTATGGTAACTATAAACTAAATCAATTATCAACAATGACATTTGATGAAATGCTTAGCTTTACCACTAAAGACAATAAGGAAGCAATAATTACTGTAGGGATTATAAAAGATGATAAAATTACATATAGCGTTTACGGTGAGAATGGAAGAGAGCTACCCAAGGAAGAGCATATCTATGAAATTGGATCAATTACTAAGACATTTACTGCATCTCTGATATGCAAAGCAATTAGCGATGGTAAAATTGCTTTAGGTGATTCTATAAGTGAGTATGTGCTACTACCTAAACAGGATTATTACCCTACTATTCAAAGATTGTTAACTCATACCTCAGGCTATAAGGCATTCTATTTAGAAAAGCCTATGGTTTCTAATTTTTTCAAGGGATATAATGATTTTAACGGAATAACCAAGGAAATGCTAATAAAGAAACTTGAAAAAATTAAATTAGATGATAGTGACTATGCATATAAATATTCTAATTTCGGAATGGCCACATTAGGTCTTGTTCTCGAGCGTGTATATGATATGGATTATACTTCACTTATGAGTAATTATATTTCATTCGAATTAGGGCTAACTAATACAAGGATTTCTAATGGAGCAAGGGACTTGAAAAACGGCTGGGAATGGTCTAAATCAGATGCATATATGCCTGCCGGAGCTCTACTGTCAAATATATCTGATATGCTGCTTTATCTAAAGATTAATATGGATGAAAATCCAAGCTATTTATCTTTTGCTCATGAAGCTTTGGCTGATGTTAATGCTTCATCCAAAACCTATGAAAAGATGGGAATACGAATTGATTCAGTCGGAGCGGGCTGGATGATTGATAATAAAAACAATATAATATGGCATAACGGTGCAACAGGCAATTATAACAGCTACATAGGATTTGATAAGGACAATCAAGTAGGAGTTGTGGTGTTATCAAATCTTCCGTCTGATTATAGAATCCCAGCGACAATTATGGGTATAGAAATTCTGACTAGTGATCCTATGAGAATTCCTACAGCTAAATTTGAGCCTACCGATAAACCCGAGCCTACAGTTATTGTTGAAAATGACATTGAAAAGAAATCTGATTCCACAGTAACTGTTAAAAGTGTACCCACAAATGAGCCTAAACAGGAGCCTGAGATTTCTGTGGTCACCCAGCCCGAGGAAGCAATTCCAGGTATTTCAAATAATTATCTTATATTATTGGAAACAGAAGCCCAAATTCAATCTGCGCGTAAGTTCAAGGAATACAAGGAAGCAAAAGGGTATACTGTCACAGTTAAAAGCATTGAGAAGGATGTAAAGCCGGGTATAGATGAGGATAAAAGTGAAACAATACATCAATTCCTTAAGGATATGGATAAAGAGCGGTCTTTGGATTATGTCCTTTTAATCGGAGAACCGTATAATCGGGAATATGCATGTCCGCAAAATACAGGTGGTATTATTCCTATGCGATATATGTATGCTAACGATGATAATCATAATACGAGATACCATTTTGATTGGTATGATTATAAGGAACCCTCAAACAACGCTTTTAACACACCAACCGATATATATTATGCCTTTAATTGGGATTGGGATTATGATAAGGATGGATTCACAGGCGAATTAATTGATGATATAAGCAAGTATTATGATGATGTTGGCGTGCCTGAGCTTTTGTTCTATGTGGGAAGAATTCCATTTTCAGATTCTACAGTTATAGAATCTGTTCTTGATAGTACAGTAAATTATGACAAAAACCGTAAAGAACAATCGAACGCACTAATTGGAGCGGGTATCATAGGATATCCGGAAAAAGTAGAATTTCCTTATATTGCGGATGGGGCATATTATGCTAATATTCTATCAAATAATCTGTCTGCCAATAATATTGAGACAGTAACTTTATATGAGAAAAGCGGTGTGATACCTTCCAAATATGAGTGCACATATCCGCTTAATTATGAAAACTTTGACCTGGAATTAAATAAGCTCTATGATTTTACCTTTATATATGGACATGGAGGCTACACCATGTTTCTGTGGACAAAAGACAGCAATAATAATGGAATATATGATGAGCCACGTGAAGAATATGATATTTTGCGAGAACCTGTAACAAAGCACCTAACAGGATTTTTATTTATGGACGGATGCCATACGATGAGAGTAGAGGAAGATTCTGAGTATTCCCACTCCTTGCATATTCAAGACATACTTATTAGTGGAATGAGTAGCGCAGGATTGGCGACAACAAGAGAGGGTGGCTATAGTCCAGAAAATCCTAGACCAAGTATTTCATCCAATATGTTTCTGGATAAATCCCTAATTATCTCAAAAGGATTCTATGAAGCAACAGCAAAGATGATATTTGAATACAGAGAGCTTTTCGGAGCTTATATTTACTGTTACTTGGGAGATCCTTCAATTAGACTTAGACAATAATTATACTAAGGAGCATCTCATTTTGAAAGATAGAGTATTAGTAATTGAAGATGATAAAGGTATAGCTGACCAATAGTATATGTCTTAATAAGAGAGGGATTAACAGCAGAAGCAGTAGGAATCGGCATCTTGAAAGTAGCTTGAAAGATTTAGAAGAGGTTCTGGCTAAATATAAAATACTTGCAGAGTTTACCTTAATCGATGATAAAGTAGTAATGATAAGTGAGCAATATATTCCCTAAATTGATCTTAAGACATTATAAGGCTAATAGAGAAAAGGGTGGTTGTGCGTTTGCATCAACCACTCTTTTCTCTTTCAACTTAATAGTATCATACTTAATCATGA
>SHOH01000202.1 GCA_004294845.1 Anaerolineaceae bacterium | reverse complement strand
CCGCTTGATGTACCACCTCTAAAGCCTCCGGCATTAAAGCCGCCTCTGCTTCCTCCTGAAGATGTGTTTTGTTGTGGCTTTCTCCATCTGGTTACAGTGGATCTGATGTATTGGTCTCTTCTTCCGATAAGACCTCCACGACTTCTGTCCAGATAATCCCTAGCTCCTGCGGTCATACGTCCGCTTGAACGATATGCCAATGCTCCAACCACAATTCCTCCGATAACAAGAGCCACAAAAAGCTGAAACCAGAAATCTAGTAGAATGCTATTCTGAAGTTCATCTTTACGATAATGTCCTTCATAATCATATTCGTCATAGCTATATTCATTATTAGGATCAAAGCCCTCAGGAGTCTTATCATAGCTATAATCATGATCATAGTTTAATTCGGAATCATCCTCCATATAATCGGCTGACATGGTAATGTAGGTTTTAAATGCATCATAATAATAACCGTTTCTTAAGTAATCTTCAACATTATCAAATATTTTGTCAATCCTCTTGGAATGGATATAGGTTTCAGCTAGTCCATATCCCTCCATAAATATTTCGCCATTATAGACGTCATATAGAAAATATACTCTATCACCTACGGGAAGCTGGTCCTCAAAATCCTCTATATATTTTTCAGGATAGGTGGCGTTCTTATCATTATGAGTAAGTATGAAGATTTCAATCCCTGCTTTTTCGCCTGATTCATGACTTAAGGTTTCAAGCTCTTCTATCTCATATGAATTCAGTAACCCAGCGTCATCATATACACGCTTATTGTCTGTATCTATTCCTGCAGCTGAGGCTAGGTTTGCCGCAGAAGCATATGCAACTATATTACTATCTGTAGTCTTATTCGTTAAGACATGAGCCATGATAATTAATAGGGTTAAGCAGAAGAGGAATCTGCCGGTATGTAGAGCCTTATTCCTTAAGTTATTTCTATAAAGATCTACCATAAGAATCCACCTCCAAGTATTAGTGTCACAATACGAAACAGTAGGAAGCTTCCCCCCGACACTCCAAAGAACCAAGCTGCAATCTTACCTGCACTGATAGGAGGCTTGCCGACTATTTTACCTGTCTGGCCATTCATGGCAAAGGTATGCTCTGCCTGTCTGAAATCATAACAAACCATCCATACAGGCATTAAGACGTAACCAGAGCGTTTCTTCTTGATATTAATACTCTTCCTGTTATAATGTACGCTTGAATAACCGCTTATGGTGGACCTTATATAGGAATCTACATATGATTGTACGCGACTTTTTACTCTTGGCAAGAGCTGATTATCATCATAATCGTATTTCTCAGCAACATATCCTGCAAGATAGGGCATTTGAAATTGCTTAAGATTATTATAGGAATAAGGCTCCAGCTTATCCATCATTGTATCGTCCATTTTTTTAGATGCATCACATGGGACTTTAAGGTAATCTAAATCCACCTTACGGTATACATGGTAGTATTTTGTTTCTCTATATACCCAATCTCCTCTAGTATAGGTCCTGACTCTTGTGCATGTAGCTTCCGCTTCCCCCTTACCGTTAAGGTCATATAGCCAGAAGGGTACATATAAACCTGCGATATCTTTGATTCTATCAGCTACTCTAAAGTCACTTGGGGTAAGAAGCCCTTTCCTGCACCATTTTTTAAATGCTTCCTGCGCCTGAGCCTTACTGATAGAAAAGGGAATGACACTTTCCGGTGCAAGACTTCCGCTGAGGCGGTCACTGATAACTATTCCTGCCCCACAGAAGCTACATTTAGTAGCTGTTGTCTGTGTGTCGGTTATTAATACAGCACCACAGTTCTTACAATTATATTCGCTAGCCTCGCCTTCTCTGAAGGTTGGATGATGGGATGGCTCATCCTCGGCTGAAGGATCCTCATAATCATTATCAAAAGAATTCTGTAAAGCCCTTTTATCATCCTCGTCCATATCATAGGATACCTGTGCATTACCGGGAAGATCAGGTTGACCTGCCATCCTTTCGATACTGTCCTCCCGTCCACAGCTACCACATTTAAGTCTTCCGGAGCCTGTATCATATGCCATATCAGCTCCGCAATTAGGACATTTATAATGTGTTACCACGTCTTCTACCCCCTTATAGATGAATGACATATTCGCATTTCCTGCAAAAAATGTCCGCAAAATATATGAAACTTATTAGCGGACATTTTCTGATACAAGGTATTGTAAATAGTCATTTCACTGGATTTAACTAACCATGTACTTAGGTTTTATTTAAGCCTGTGAATCGTCCGCACTCTTGCCGGATGAAACACTTGCTTTTAATGCTGCCAGTTCATCATCCACGGATATATCAGTGGTATATTTCTTAGTAAGATCCTCAATAGACTGGTCACTTGAAGAGCGATTGAGCTCAGCCATGGCATTTGCTTTGTCAAGAGCCCTGTCAGCCATATCCTCGTATTTCTCGAAGCTTGCGATTGAATTATTGGCACCGGCTACAGTAGAGCCCATCTTGTTAATACGTTCTTGGGTCTTTGCAACTGCAAGCTTACCCTTAATCATATCTTTTCTTGACTCAAGTTCACCGATATCTCCAACAAGCTTATCATGCATCTGTCTCATGTGAGCAGCGTTAGTCTTTGCCAAATCATACGCTTCTGCAAGACCTGGTTGCTTAGAGGCAAGAGATGCCTTCCTCTCAAGAAATTTACGGGCATCAGCCTCGTTATTTGCTTCTAATGCTTTGATTGCAAACTTTTGCATCTCATCGATTTCGCCGTTGCATTCATCTAAAGCTCTCTTAGCTCTCTGCTCCTCTGCCATAATAGCGGCAGTCTCAGATTTAACCTTTCCTAGGTCGGAATTTAAGTTCCTTAAGCATTGATCTATCATTTTCTCGGGATCCTCAGCCTTATCTAAAAGTGCGTTGATGTTGCTTGACATAATGTCTCTAAAACGTGTTAATATTCCCATATATAGCCCTCCTTATGTACTAT
>SHOH01000064.1:11594-17182 GCA_004294845.1 Anaerolineaceae bacterium | reverse complement strand
ATATAATAAAAGGAAGGAGAAATATGGAAAGGGTAGATGAGTGTTATTTTGAAGCAAGAGGAATATGTAAGTCTTTCCCGGGTGTAGTTGCTTTAGATAATGTAGATCTTCAGATTGAAAAGGGCGAAATTCATGCATTAATTGGTGCAAATGGAGCAGGAAAATCAACTATTATAAAGATTATTTCAGGAGTACAATCGGCGGATAGTGGAACAATGCTTCTTGAAGGAAAAGAGGTGTATTTTAGAAATCCAAATCAAGCATTTGAAGCAGGGATAGGAACTGTATTTCAAGATTTTGAACTTGCACATAATTTAACGGTGGCCGAGAATATATTTTTAGGTAAATTAAATAGCAACCACATTAATTGGAAAGAAGTAAAATCAAGGGCAGTTGATATTATGGATAAGCTCCAAATAAAAATTGATCCTGAAGAAATAGTAGGAAATTTGAGTGTTGGTGAACAGCAGATGATTGAAATCGCAAGAGTAATGTATCATGATGTCAAAATATTAATAATGGATGAGCCTACATCATCACTGTCAAATGAAGATGTTAAAAGACTATTTGAGTTAATGAGACGATTGGTTAATCAAGGGGTGAGCATAATTTATGTGTCCCATAGAATGGAAGAAATTTATGAGATATCCGATAGGATTACAGTTCTAAGGGATGGTAAGTTAAATAGCGTTTTTAAAACTAAAGAAACATCAGCTCCTGAAGTGATTAAAGCAATGGTTGGAAACGTATCTTATGAGGTCGAACATAAGAATAAGAATATATCTGATGATGTTATTTTAAAGGTTGAAGACTTAAAAAGTAACTTAGTAAAGAAACCTGTATCGTTTGAACTTAAACATCAGGAAATATTAGGTATTGCGGGTTTAATAGGGTCAGGTAGAACTGAAATTTTAACGAGTTTATATGGACTAGCTGATAATCTTGAGGGCAATATAGAATTTGATGGTAGTACATATAAGCCGAGAACTCCAAAAGAGGCGTTAGATAGTGGAATGGCGATGATACCAGAAGATAGGCATAATTCAGGTACTTTTCCTAATTTAAGTGTAAAGAACAATATTTCTATAGCTTGTATTGATGAAATTAAAAAGCATGGTTTTATTAGTGGAAAAAAAGAAAAAGCCGTGGCAGTAAAAGCTATAAAAAAATTTGGTGTAAAAACTCCTAACCCAGATACTTTAATAAGCAATCTTAGTGGTGGAAATCAACAAAAAGTAATATTTGCAAAGTGGTTGACTACAGAAAAGAAAATATTATTACTTGATGAACCAACAAGAGGTATTGATGTTAGAGCAAAAGCGGAAATTTATGATATTACTAGTGAATTAGCAAAAGAAGGATTAAGTGTAATACTTGTATCATCAGAATTAAAAGAACTAATGGACATATGTGATCGTATTCTAGTTCTTAAAAATGGAGAGTTCATTTCAGAAGTAAACAGAGAAGATTTTGATTATAACACAATTACTGAGATGATGATGGGTGCATAGTATGCAAAGTGTTGCATTGTATAGAAAGGACAAATAATATGTTGAAGATTGATTCAGAAGAAATGCTCTTTATTGATGCGCATTGTCACGTTTGGAACGATTTGAAAGGGCAAAGGTTTGGTGGAACTCCAATGACTGCAATAGGTAGTGGTCGGGTAATGGTTGGGGAAAAGAAGATACAGTTTATGTCGGCAGCCTTTGCTGATTCAATGTCACCGATTGAGGTTTTAGAAGTTGAGATGGAAAACTTGGGTATTGATAAAGGTGTTCTGTTGGAAACTCCTTGTTATGGACCACAATACGAATATGTTGGAGAGATAATAAGAAAATCACCTGATAAATATGTGACTACTGGCTTAGCATATCCAACGAATGGCAAAGAACGATTTATAGAGGAAGCAGACGAGGCAATAAAGCAGACCAACTGTAAAGCCATAAAATTTGAGATGCCAGACACTCCCTTTGTGTTAGATGATCCCGATAATGCATATATTTTTGAATATTTGTTATCTCATGATATGTATTGTATGATTGATATGGGTTGGCATGATGGAGAATATGATTATCCAATTAAGGCTTTAGAAAATGTAGTTAAGAGATATCAAGATTTAACTTTTATACTACCTCACATGGGAGTAAGCCGTTTATGGGATCCTAAAGAATATGAGAATTTTGAAAACTTGAAAAGGACCATAGGTTTACTAGATTTAAATGAGAACATCTGGTTTGATACAGCTGGATTACCAATGCTTAGTGGTAGATTTGAAGAGTATCCATATCCAAAAGCAAACTCAGCATTTAAACTAATGTATGATATGATTGGGGTACATCATGTAATGTTTGGAACTGATTATCCAGGAAGTACAGCTTTTTGTACATATAAACAATCAGTAGATCAATTTGTGAAACACTGTGATTTTTTAACCTTAGAAGATAAAAAGAAATTCTTTGGATTAAATGCTGACGAATTATGGTTTGGTATAAAACATTAATAATTTGTATCACCCACTATAGTAAATTATTAAGTGCAAAAACGTCAGATGATTTGTATTAAAAGAAAGGCTTTAGTAGCTGTTTGAGGGCTATTAAAGCCTTTTTAATATAGCTAATTAATATAACAAGTTTTCTAAGTATCTTTTAAAAGTTTTGTTCTATATCGTATTTTCAGAAACTTTATTGTAACACTCATCCTTCATTTTACCATTTTCAAAAATTTTATTGATATTTTCAAAAACTATATAGTAGTATGACAAATAAATAAGTTTAATAAAATTATATAATTTTAGATTGACACCTCCTGTATAATTGTATACAATAATACAAAATTAAAATAACACAATAATATTATTATGAAGGGATGAAAAAATCTTATGGATGAGAGAAAAGTATTTATTAATCCGCAGAACAACCTCCTAGCATTGGAGGAGCCGATTTACCCTTTGGTTGATGTTGATCAGCCTAACATATTTCGTAATTTGTTTCCCTATGATGAGATTCCTAAAATTGCTTTTAACGACAGGATAGTACCTCATAATCTTCCGGATGAGATATTTATAACGGATACTACATTTCGCGATGGTCAGCAATCTAGAGCTCCCTACAGTACTGAGCAGATTGTAAAACTATACGATTATATGCACCGTCTGGGAGGTCCTAAAGGAATTATCCGTCAATGTGAGTTCTTTCTATACAGTAAGAAGGATAGGGATGCAGTATATCAGTGTATGGAGAAGGGGTATAAGTTCCCTGAGGTTACCTCATGGATTCGTGCCAGTAAGAAGGACTTTGAATTGGTTAAGGAAATAGGAATGAAAGAAACCGGCATATTGGTTAGCTGTTCGGATTATCATATCTTCTATAAGATGAAGATGAGCAGACGAGAGGCAATGGAGCATTATTTGAATGTGGTCAGAGAATGCCTTGATACCGGTATCGCTGCCCGTTGTCACTTGGAGGATATTACCCGCTCTGATATCCATGGATTTGTCATCCCCTTTTGCTCGGAGCTCATGAAGCTAAGCAAAGAGTACCAGCTACCTGTAAAAATCAGAGCCTGCGATACTATGGGTTATGGAGTGAATTTCCCGGGAGCTGTTATACCTCGTTCGGTACAGGGCATTATCTATGGTATCATGACTCATGCCGGGGTTCCTTCAAAATGGTTGGAATGGCATGGACACAATGATTTTTATAAGGCTGTGTCTAATTCTACAACTGCATGGCTGTACGGCGCAGCGGCTGTTAACTGTTCATTATTTGGAATCGGTGAAAGAACTGGGAATACACCTCTTGAAGCTATGGTTTTTGAGTATGCTCAGCTAAAGGGAACACTTGATGGTATGGATACCAGAGTTATTACTGAGATGGCCGAGTATTATGAGAAAGAAATTGGATATAGAGTCCCTTCTAGAACTCCTTTTGTAGGGCAGAATTTTAATGTAACCAGAGCCGGTATTCATGCTGACGGTTTGCTAAAAAATGAGGAAATCTATAACATCTTTGATACAGAGAAGTTCTTAAATCGTCCTGTCAGGGTTGCGGTTTCTAACACCTCAGGTTTTGCTGGAATTGCCCACTGGATAAATAGCTATTATAATTTAAAGGGTGATAAGGCATATGATAAGAATCATCCGGTAGTTGTTAAAGTGAAGGAATGGGTGGATGAGGAATACGATAGCGGAAGAATCACAGTTATTACGGATGAAGAGATGATAAAGGCTATTAATAAAGCTAATGAAGATTAAGAAATTGAGATGATATAATCGATAATTATAAATTATGAGACCCAAATCCTGAGTCTAGTAGAGATTTAATATAGTTAAAGGGTAGGTACAAGGAAGCCCACGGGTTGACAACCCAGACTCCTTCACATACAATAAAATTTGGGATTTAGTACAAAATACAACAAGCAAAATGATTTGGAGGATGATGATGTTAAGAACAGATCAAATTGAAGCGGCAAAGGAAAAGTTTGGACAGTTACTTGAAGAGCAGCTAAAAAGAGTAGATGATATGAAGAGCCAGGGGGATTTTATAGATTATAAATCCTTGGATCAGATTATTGTCGGTGTATGCGGAGGGGATGGTATTGGCCCTGCTATCACTGCACAGGCTCAGAGAGTATTAGAGTATCTATTAAAGGATGATGTAAAAAGCGGCAAGGTAGTTTTTAGAAACATAGAAGGCCTTACGATAGAAAGGAGAGCCGCAGAAAATGCAGCAATCCCTCCTGCGGTTTTAGACGAAATTAAAGAGTGTCATGTTATCCTAAAAGGACCTACGACCACACCAAGAAAAGGGGATCCATGGCCTAATGTTGAGAGTGCTAATGTGGCTATGAGGAAGGAACTAGATCTCTTTGCAAATGTTAGACCTGTAAGAATTCCTGAGCAGGGTATTGACTGGACATTTTACCGTGAGAATACAGAAGGAGCTTATGCTGTAGGAAGTAAAGGTGTTAATGTAACAGAGGATCTTGGAGTTGACTTTACCGTAGTTACAAGTCAGGGCTGTGAGAGAATAATAAGGACAGCATTTGAATTTGCTAAGGCTAATAATAAGACCAGAGTTACTGCTGTGACCAAGGCCAATATTATTAAGACCACTGACGGTAAATTCCTAGATATATTCTATAAGATGGCTAAGGAATATCCCGGTATTGAAGTAGATGACTGGTACATTGATATCATGACAGCAAAGCTGGTGGATGAGAAGAGAAGAAAGGATTTTCAGGTAGTTGTACTGCCTAATCTTTATGGAGATATCATTACCGATGAAGCTGCAGAGTTCCAAGGCGGTGTAGGTACAGCAGGAAGTGCCAATATCGGAAAACGTTATTCAATGTTTGAAGCTATTCATGGCTCAGCACCCAGAATGGTTAAGGAAGGCAGAGATATCTATGCTGATCCATGTAGCATGATTCGTGCCGGAGCGATGCTTCTTGCTCATATAGGATATACAAAGGAAGCAGATAAGCTTTACAAAGCCTTGGATATTTGTACAGTTACAGAAAAGAAACTAGTACTTACAGGAAGAGATACAGGAGCTACAGGCGAGGAATTTGCAAATTATCTAATG
>SHOH01000064.1:3826-11494 GCA_004294845.1 Anaerolineaceae bacterium | reverse complement strand
TAAGGAGGAAAATTCCTTGGAAGAGTATAATCTTCAAAAAGAGATAGCAGACAGATATTCCCTCAGAGGTAGAGTATACAATTCTATCAGGGAAAAGATACTGTCAGGAGACTATCATGAGAATGAGGAATTGAAGGAAAATACTATCGCTACTGAGCTCGGTGTCAGCAGAACCCCGGTCAGGGAAGCACTGCGCCAATTGGAGCTTGAAGGATTGGTCAATATCATCCCTAACAAAGGAGCTTCTGTCACAGGTATCACCACCAAGGACATTCATGATATCTATACCATACGTTCATATTTGGAAGGACTTTGTGCAAAATGGGCTTGTGATAATATTACGAATGCTCAGATTGAAGCTTTGGAAGAGATTCTGTATTTATCAGATTTTCATGCAAGAAGAAGTCATTTTGATCAGATGGTAGAGCTGGATAATAAATTCCATGATTTGATATATAAAGCCTCAGGCAGTAAGATATTAAATCATGTATTGTCGGATTTTCATCAGTATGTTGAACGGGTTCGAAAGATTACACTCTCAAGGCCCTATAGGGCTGAACAGTCCAGTAAGGAGCATGGGGCTATAGTAGAAGCCCTTAAAAAGAGAGACGGAGAGTTGGCTGAAGCATTAGCCCATGAGCACATGATAAATACTATTCAAAATCTCACAGAGCAAGGACTGTAGATAATCTATGGGATTTCATAACTATATATGTCGGAGAGTGCTGATATCTATCACACACCCGTACAAGTACAGCTACCATATTTGTTTGCCTTAATCGGACTAAAGTCCGCTTACGACAAAGCAAATTATAGTAGCTGTTCTTCTAAGGGTGCATTTTATAGACATCAGCACTCTCCTTGTATAGTTATGAAATCTCATAATTTTGTTCTTCTGCTGCGAGAATTTCCCACTCTTCGAGGAGTTCTTCCAGTCTTGCTTCAATCTGCTTTTTCTCAGAATGCAGCTCCATTAGCTTATGTGCGTCAGTAAAGATTTCCTCCTGAATGAGAAGAGCATCAATTTCTTCATTTCTAATTTCCAATTCATGGATTTCATCTTCTGTCTTTTTAAGATCATTTTTTATTTTCCTGATTCTTGCCTGTTCTTCCTTTTGCTGTTGCCAAGAAAGCTTGCTACTAGAGGTTTCATCCATGCTTGTAATAGCTGAATTAGCATAAGACCAGGGCATAGCCTGACGGTTACCGGATGCTTTTTCCTCAGATGTTCCTGTAAGATAGGCTGCCTCTACCACAGCCTTTTTCTCCAGATAATAATCATAATCCCCAATATAGTTGAGTAGCTGTTCATCGGTAAGATCCAGGATTCTGCTTGCAGTCTTATTTATAAAATAACGGTCATGAGATACATATAGTATGGTACCGCTATAGGAGTTAAGTACATTTTCAAGGATTTCCTTTGAGTTTATGTCTAGATGGTTGGTGGGCTCATCAAGGATTAAGAAATTTGCTTCCGATAGCATTAACTTGGCTAAGGATACTCTTCCTCGCTCACCGCCGCTAATATCCTTTATTTGCTTAAATACATCATCCTCCGTGAACAGGAATGCAGCAAGGATATTTCTGATGGTGGTGTTATCCAGATGTGGATAAGTATCCTGTAACTCATCAAATAAAGTCTTGTTAGGATTAAGTAGCTGCATCTCCTGATCGTAATAGCCTATATGGACCTTACTGCCTAGTTGTATATCACCTGCATCCGCAGTCTCGTAGCCAGTAATTATCTTAAGAATTGTAGTTTTTCCTGTCCCATTATTACCTATAATCGCAACCTTTTCACCACGCTTAATTTCAAAATTTATACCTGAGAATAACTTAAGGTTTCCATATGACTTTGTAAGGCCTTCCACACTTAAGACATCATTCCCGCTTACTATCCGGGGTTCCAGTGAAAAATGCATCTGCATATTTTCACTAGGCTTTTCAATACGTTCGCTTTTCTCCAGCATTTTCTCACGGCTTTCTGCTCGGCGAATTGATTTTTCCCGGTTAAAGGAGCGAAGCTTTGTAATAACCTCCTCCTGATGCTTTATTTCTCTTTGCTGGTTATTATAGGCTTTTACTAGGGCATTTACTTGCATAGATTTTTTATACACATAGTCTGAATAGCTGCCTAAGTATGTTTGGGCTTTTCTATGATCTATCTCAACAACCTTAGTAACGACCTTATCAAGAAAATATCTATCATGCGCTACTACAATCACAGCCCCCTTATAATTAATCAGATAGGTTTCCAACCATGCTATGGATATAAGATCTAGATGGTTGGTAGGTTCGTCAAGTAGCAGGATATCTGGCTGAGAAAGCAGAAGCTTTCCAAGGGCAATTCTAGTTTTTTGGCCTCCCGAAAGAGTGTCGATAATCTTATCAAATTCCTCCTCGGCAAATCCAAGACCCTTTAGTATACCTGTAACCTCACTTTTATAGGCATATCCGTTTTTCATTTCAAATTCATGTGTCAGCCTTGTATAGGTATGAAGCATTTGCTCCAGCTCCTGGCCCTCCACATGCTTCATCATAAGCTCCAGCTTACGGATTCTTTCATCCAGCTCTATTATATCTTGTTTTACACTATACATTTCTTCATAAATGGTATGTTCCGACCTCAAATCCTGCTGTTGAGAAAGATACCCGATACTACTGCCTTTAGATAGGATTACATTACCCTCATCTGCAGTCAGCTCGCCTATTATAATTTTAAGAATAGTGGATTTTCCCGCTCCGTTTATTCCTACTATAGCTGCCTTCTCCCTGTCATTTATATGGAAGGACACACCTTTAAGAATCTCTGTTGTTCCAAAGGATTTACTTATATTATTACATGATAAAACCATGATATTATACCTCTTTCGGATTACTTTGTAGCATTGATACAGCGGATTAACTCGAAAACCTTCGGTTTTCTCGTTCACGCTACGCTTATCCATATTAAGCACTACATTTATGTGTCATAAAAAGAAGGACACATAAATGCAATGCTTACTATGGATTAATCCGCCTACCGTGGACATTTTAACATATCCCAGAAATCAAGTAAAGGATACCAAGAGATATTCAATTTATGGATTTGTATATTTTGTGATCATATTATAGATCATATTATGATTTTTCTATTAATTGACTTATTCTTAACAATCAAATATAATAAATCATATAGAAACATTCGCCGGAAGGAGGATAAAGCATTGCAAAGAAAGTACATTTCTAAGGCGGTTATCAATAGATTACCGAGGTATTACCGTTATTTGGGGGATTTACTGGAGAAGGATGTTGTACGTATTTCTTCTAAGGAATTAAGTGAGAAAATGAAAGTAACCGCATCTCAGATTAGACAGGATCTTAATAATTTTGGTGGGTTTGGACAGCAGGGATATGGATACAACGTTGAATATCTTCATACTGAGATAGGAAAAATATTGGGACTTGATAAAAAATATAATATAATTATTGTCGGTGCAGGTAATTTGGGACAGGCATTAGCTAATTATTCCGATTTTGAACGCAGAGGATTCTATGTTAAGTGTATTTTTGATATTAATCCGAGACTTGTTGGTCTGTCAATCCGTGGAATCGATATTAAATTTATTGACGAGATGGAGGAATTTATTAAATTAAATCAGGTAGATATTGCTGCTTTAACGTTGCCTAAGGCAAAAGCACCGCAGGTCGCAGCTGATTTAGCAAACTGGGGTATAAAGGGAATATGGAACTTTGCTCCCACTGACCTTCATTTAACTGAAGATATTATTGTTGAAAATGTACATTTAGCAGAAAGCTTAATGAAACTGTCTTACAAACTATCTGAAAAGCAAAATCCTGCCGATAAATAAATATATGTCTTTCGGAAGGCAGGCTAGTATATGAGAAAACCAAAAAAAACTGATTATAATAAAATCATTAAAAATAAAAAACTACCGATTCTTACTTTGGATGCAAGGTGGCATGAATTGTTCCCTGACGAGATAAAATCATTTCGCATAAAAGAGTTGGAGCAAAAGGTAAATCAACTGTTAAAAAACCAAGGCAAATTGGTACACGATATTAAGGATATGAGAAAACTTAAAAAGTCCCTTGTATCAGACATCGTTGAAAATATGGATATTAAGGATGATCATCAAGGCAAAGTAAAGGAAAAGAAGCTGGAGCGAAACAAAAAATATATCAATGAGCTGAATGAAAAGATAGATAAAGCATCTGACAAACTTTCAGAGCTTCCATACAAAATCAAGGAAGCAAATGAAGAGCTTCTTTCAGAAAGCATAAAAAACTGTTATGATAGAATCCACATCAATCAGGAAGAGCTTAAGAATATATCGGAGTGGATTCAAAAGACCAGAGAGGAATTAAAGCTGAAGATCCTTGCTAAGCATGATATGGAGACTGCTAATAATTTAATATATACATATATGCATGATATTTTAGGTTCAGAAGTTATCGAGATTTTTGATATGACTCATAATCTAGGCAATAATGATAATAAGACCCCTAATTAAGGAATGATGAGCTTGATAGCCGGTATCGGAGTAGATTTAATAGAAGTTGACCGAATAAGTAAGGCCTGTGAAAAGGAAGGATTTCTAAGGCGTTGCTTTACTGAGGATGAGCTTAAACTGATTAACGGCAAATGGCAAAGAGCCGCAGGCAATTTTGCAGTCAAGGAAGCTGTTGCCAAGATGTTCGGTACAGGCTTTAGGGGAATTTCTCTAAAGGAGATAGAGGTGCTTAGGGATACACTCGGAAAACCATATGTAAACTTGTATGGTAAAACGGCAGATCTGGCCAAGGCTAGAGGAATATCGACTATCCATGTATCCATAACCAATACTAAGGATTATGCCAATGCCTTCGTAATAGGGGAAATGTAATCAATTCATGCTAGGTACTGATAAAATGTTCAAACTAATGGAACATGTAAGTGGGGAATCATGAAATATATAGTAGATTCTGATAAAATGAAAAATATTGATAGATATACCATGGAGGTAATTAAAGTTCCTCCTTTGCTTCTTATGGAAAGAGCAGCTATGGAGATTGCTGCTAAAGTTAAGCAAGTAATAAAAAAGGAAGATCGTATTCTTGTGGTGTGCGGTCCCGGTAATAACGGTGGTGATGGAGTTGCAGCCGGTAGAATCCTGTATTTGCAGGGCTACCAAGTTGCAATTCTTTTGACATTTCAGAAGGAAAAGTGCAGCGAGCAAATGAAGACTCAGCTTACCATGGCTGAAAATTTAGGTATAAGTATCGATAACAGTAACAAATTCTATGAATATAATATAATAATTGATGCTCTGTTTGGAATAGGATTATCTAAGCCTATAGAGGGAAGCCTTGCTGAATTGATTAAAGAGATAAATGAAGGTAATCACAGGGTATTTTCCGTAGATATTCCATCAGGGATATCGGCTGACACAGGAAAGGTTATGAATGTGGCCATTAAAGCAGACTACACCATAACATTTGGCTATATGAAGCAAGGTCTTTTGCTACATCCTGGAGCGGATTATGCCGGATTGATTACTGTAGCTGATATCGGGTTTCCGGGGGAAGCCCTAGAAAGCGTTAATGCAGATACCTTCTCTTATACTATAGAAGACCTAAGTTTACTCCCTATACGAAGAAACGACGGGCACAAGGGAAGCTTCGGTAAGGTGTTGGTTATCGCTGGAAGCGAAGGAATGAGCGGAGCAGCCTATCTGTCTGCCAAAGCTTGTTTAAAGACCGGTGTCGGTATGGTTAAGGTGCTTTCTGCTTCTAAAAATCGTAGCATAATACAGACGCTTCTTCCTGAAGCGCTATTTGCATCCTATGATATTGATGAGAATTTGCAATCAGCTTTAAGCTGGGCTGATGTAATTGTTATCGGTCCGGGGCTTGGATTAACTGCAAAAGCTAAAGAACTGTTGAATACAGTAATCAGCTCTAATCAGAAAGCAAAGCTTGTTATTGATGCTGATGCTATAAATATTTTAGCAGGTATAATTGATGATAGTGATTTTATAGGCGGTAATGAAAGATTGACCATAAGCAATCGAATTAATAAGCTAGCTGGAATATTACCCAAGAATACGGTATTAACTCCCCATCCTATGGAGTTGTCGAGACTTATCGGTATCAGCATAGCTGATATATCAGAGAATATATTTGACATTGCAAATCAATGTTCTTATAATAATGAATTAGTATATGTAATGAAGAACGCTAGAACCATTGTAGCTTTTTCGGGTAAAAAGTATATTAATACCTCCGGCAATAATGGAATGGCAACTGCCGGAAGCGGAGATGTTCTGACTGGAATTATAGCAGGTCTTATAGCGCAGGGCATGGAAGCCCATGAAGCAGGCTCTTTGGCGGTATACATTCATGGTTTGGCGGGAGATATGGCTAAAAGTAAAGTTGGCCTTTATTCCTTAATGGCAGGGGATATTACTGATGCTATCAGTGATGTGCTACAAGTGCACGAGTGATCTAAGTATAAAGCTTGTGATTTGCATATAATAAGGTAACTGAATATAATGAAGGAAGAAACCGGGTGAAGATAAGTTGGATAGATGTGATTATTACAGAGTCCAGGCAAATATTAATTTGAATGCAATCTGGACTAATATAAGTAGAGTAAAAAGTACTATTAGTAAAGATACAAAGTTAATGGTAATTGTTAAGGCGGATGCTTACGGACATGGAGCCGTAGCAGTATCAAGAGCTCTTGAGAACGGAATAGTAGATGCCTATGGTGTTGCTATTATTGAAGAAGCCATTGAGCTTAGGAATGCAGGAATAACAAAGCCTATTCTTATATTGGGGTATACACCTAAGGAGCAATTTAATCTGGTAGTATCCTATGATGTTATGCAGACTGTATATCAATATGAAATGGCTAAGGACTTAGCAAATGAAGCTATTAGGCAGGGAAAGACAGCTAAAATTCATATTAAGATAGACACAGGAATGTCAAGGCTTGGGTTTAGTGATTCTACCTGGAGTGTCCAGACAATAAAAGAAATTGCTTCCCTTGAGGGAATATATATAGACGGATTATTTTCACATTTTGCCAAGGCAGATGAAGCTGATAAAGACAGTGCAAAGGATCAAATTCGAAGATTTAAGCAGTTCGATCAATTATTAAGTCAGGAAGGTATACATATTCCTACCCGCCATTTTTCTAATAGCGCAGGAATGATAGAATTTCCTGAAGCAGAGTATGACATGGTCAGATGCGGGATTGTTACTTATGGAATATATCCATCCGAAGTGGTCAACCATAGTGTGATAGATTTAATACCTGCTATGGAATTAAAAAGCCACGTGGTATATATTAAAGAAGTTGAGGTTGGAACGGGCATTAGCTATGGTTCGACATTTATAACCAATAGAAGAACAAAGGTTGCCACAATTCCGGTAGGCTATGCCGACGGATACTCAAGGAATATGTCAAATGTAGGCAAGGTTATTATAAGAGGACAGTATGCACCGATTATAGGTAGAATCTGTATGGATTATTTTATGGTTGATGTAACCGACATAGATGGTATTAGTCAAGGTGATGTGGTTACCTTGCTTGGAAGAGATGGAGAGTGTATAATCAGTGTTGAGACATTAGCACAGTGGTCCCACTCATTTCCCTATGAAATGATTTGTACTGTAGGAAAA
>SHOH01000064.1:0-3726 GCA_004294845.1 Anaerolineaceae bacterium | reverse complement strand
GGATACCTAGAGTATATCTCTAGTGAATGTAATAGGGCAAGACAGATAAGGCGCTTGGGGCAATAAGAATAATATAGCCCATCTAAATCACTTTATGGAATACACACGAAGAAACTGGCAATAATAAGGGTAAAGCCTACAATTGGAGTGTGAGTAAAGTGGTAATTAAAAGAGGAGATATCTTTTATGCGGATTTAAGGCCTGTTATCGGCTCTGAGCAAGGAGGTATCAGACCGGTACTGATTGTTCAGAATGATACAGGAAATAAGCACAGTCCCACGGTGATATGTGCTGCTATTACTTCAAAGATGAATAAGGCCAAGCTGCCTACCCATGTGGAACTGGATGCGGATAAATACGGAATTGTCAAAGACTCGGTTATTTTACTTGAACAGGTGAGAACCATTGACAAATCCAGGTTGAAAGAGAAAGTGTGTCACTTGGACCGTGATGTATTAAAGAAAATTGATAAAGCTCTAATTATTAGTTTATCTTTAGATACATATTTTAGACATATATTATTTTAAGATGGAAGGAAGGGATAATTCTTACAATGGAAAGTGATAATCCTTTATGGGGAATAGCGACTATAATTCTGCTTATCCTTATAATGGCAATCCTATCCGGCATGAAGTATGCGCTGGAATATGTCAATGAGAATAGTATAAGAAAAAAGGCGGATGCAGGAGATAACAAAGCCGTCGCGCTGTTAAAGCTTATCGGTTCTGACTCGAAATACCAAAACACCATGACAATGCTGTTATATAGTATGTCAGTTATTACAGGCATTTATTTTATAACAGAGTTTTTGCCTAGCTTTGGATTAAGTACTATAGTGGAGACTTCGAAGACATCTTTGCAGTTTCTCTATTCCTTATATAATATTTTATCCATAGCATTACTGATCTTTATGATGACACTATTTGGTTTGGTATTACCAAAAAAGCTGGCAATTAAATATTCTGAAAGTACTAGTTTGGGCTTATATGGACTTATTCGATTGGTTTGCTTTATACTAAGTCCAATAAGCTGGTTACTAGAAATAACCATGAACCTGATCCTGAGGATTTTTAGGATCAATCCTAAGGAATTACTGGTAAATGAGATTGAAGAAGACATAATATCCATGGTGAATGAAGGACATGAGCAAGGTGTATTTGATGCCGGTAAGGCTGAGATGATTTCAAATATCATTGAGCTTGATGATAAGGAAGTCGACGATATAATGACTCATAAGAAACGTATTATAGCCGTTGATGCTGAGCTATCATTGGAAGAAGCATTAAAATTCATGCTTTCTGAGAATTATTCCAGATATCCGCTCTATGAAGATAACTTAGATAATATTGTAGGAATATTGCATTTGAAGGATGTAACCTCAGCTTACATATCACCCGATGGTAAGAATAAAACATTACAGGAAATCGCCAGAGAACCCTTCTTTGTGCCAGACACCCAAAGTGTCAATCTCTTGTTCCATGAGATGCAGTCTAAGAATATCCATATGGCTATCGTTATTGATGAGTATGGCCAAACGGCAGGGCTGGTTGCAATGGAAGATTTTCTTGAAGAAATAGTGGGTAATATTCAGGACGAATACGATCAGGAAGAGAAAATGATAATCTCTGTGGATAGTGATTCCTATGTAGTAAAAGGTTCAATCAGCTTAGAGGACCTAGAGGATGAACTAAGTATAATGATTGACCATGATGATTTTGATACATTAAACGGATTATTAATATCTATACTGGACAGAATACCCGCTGACGGAGAAAAGGCTACTCTGAATTATGCCGGTTATCAATTCGATATTCTGGGAACCATGAATAAAATGATCGAGCAGGTTCGAATATCAAAGCTTCCCACAAGTTTAGAGGATACCCTTGACGGGAATGGTGCCTGACACCAATATAAGAAAACGCCGGCTTGGAGCCGGCGTTTTCGGTAAACAACAGGGGTGTTAGTTTACCATAGCGTATAATAGGGTGGGAGTAGAAAGTGTTTTATCACTGTCTATGGTCATAGTATACAAATATATTGTGACTATTTTGTGAATGGTTTATAAAAAAATTATAAAATTATTAAGAAATAAGTTGGAAATCGTATGTTTAAGAATAAAATTCAAGATTTAAAAACTGAAAGAGGGTGTCTGGCAAGCATTTGCTGCAGACACCCTCAAATCTATATTTATAAGTAGGGAGGAGGAGAGTGAAAAAAATTATTTTTACACTTCTAAATACATTATAAAACTAATTTATGTTTAAAGTGTGGATAGAATAAAGACATTTTGTGAACAAAGTAGTTCATTTTTATGTCAAAATTGGAATATATTATGTAGAATCCTGCGATTAAGTATAGACTTGCCAATATAATGATTTATGTGTAAAATATTTTTATAATGAGTAGAAAATTGTATAAAGAGGGTATGAGGGTATGAGGAAATTCAGCTTCAACAACTATAAGATCAGGACAAAATTGCTCCTGATTTATTGCTTTTGCGTATTAATTCCTATTATATTTACTGATGCTATCATATTGTATACCGTGAACAGTAACTATAAGGAAAACCGTATGAGGGATCTTACATATGTAACAGAACGTGTCAAATCTAATCTGGCTGATACAGTAGAGAGTTGTATTTTATTTACCTATAATTTATATTCGGATGAAAAGTTGGATGAATTTCTTTCTAAGCAGTATATCAATCACCTGGATTATTATGAAAATTATACTGAGATGTTGAGATACAATAGCTTAAGCTATAATTACAATTATGGCCGTCTATATAAGATAGTAATATACGCGGATAATGACACCCTTATAAACGGTGGTAGTGTGGCAAAGCTTGAAACTGCCAAAGAGGAAGATTGGTATAAAGCATTTATTGACAGTGGACAAGACATATTTTTATACACCTATTATGACGGTGGGAAGAAATTTATACCGGGAAGCGGGACCAGTAGGACAATAAGTGTTATTAGAAAGCTGGATTATTACGATAGACGGGGAATGAGCAAAATTCTGAAGGTGGATCTGGATTATAGCAATATGCTTAAGGATGTGCTGAACGAGAAAATCGACGGAGAAATCTACATAAGAAATAATGAATTTATATTAATTTCTAATATTCCCGGGACCAGTGGTATACGTGAATATGAGCCTGCTGATACGATCCATACTGAGGATGCAACTATGGACATGACCTTCCAAACCGGATTTCAGGAATGGGAGATAATAATTAAAGCCAAGGAAGTGCCTTTTTGGTCTGTCCTATTTGAGAATCAATGGTTAATAATCATAGTCTTATTTAATATCTTTATGCCTACTATTTTAATATATTTTGTTGGTAAATCAATTAGTAAGCGACTTAAGATTATAACTTCTTATATGGGAAAGGTAGAAAAAGAGCAGTTTGAGGTTATTGATATTAATGAGGGTGAAGATGAAATTGGAAAGCTGATTCGTCGCTTTAATCTGATGGTATTAAGGATTAAGGAGTTGATTGAAGTAGTATTTAAAGGGCAAGCCGAGAAGCAATCTTTGGAGCTGGCGAAAAAGAACGCAGAGCTAAAAGCTGTTCAAAGTCAGGTGAATCCTCACTTTCTTTTTAATACATTAGAATCCATAAGGATGAGAAGCTTGCTTAAGAAGGAAGAGGAAACAGCAGATATAATCGAAGAATTGGCGATCTTGTTTCGCAAGAGTATGAGCTGGGGAGACGATTAT
>SHOH01000063.1 GCA_004294845.1 Anaerolineaceae bacterium | reverse complement strand
TTATCCTTTGAAGAACCGTGGAGTTTACAAAAGGGTGGTTCCTACTATATAAAATTATACGATACAGCTTTATTCGCCTTTACGGTAGGTAAATCGGTTAGTGAGGATATGATCCTGCGGATTGCCGCTGCCCATACGGATTTTCCATCCTTTCGAATTAAACCAAATCCAGAGATGAGAGAAAAGGGCTATATAAGACTGAACACGGAAAGCTATGGAGGAATGGTCTTATCCAGTTGGTTTGATCGACCTTTATCGATTTCCGGAAAGGTATCATTAAGGAGTGAACAGCTATTTAAACCAAAGGAAGTATTGATTGATTTTAAGAAACCTTTGATGGTTATACCTAATCTGGCAATTCATCTTAACCGGGAAGTGAATAATGGCGTGGAAATAAACAAGCAGAAGGATGTGCTTCCTATCCTGGGTATGGCAGATGAAGATATACATAATTACTTTAAAAATCATTTAGCCCAGCATTTGGATGTTTCAGCTGAAGATATTCTGGATTATGATTTGTTTATCTACAATCTGGATAAAGCTTGCACGGTTGGTGCTTTTGATGAATTTATCTGTGCACCGAGGCTGGATGACCTATCTTCTGTGTATGCTTTGATTCAAGGGATTATCAGCCAGGTAAATGATAAAGATATCCATATGATTTGCCTGTTTGATAATGAGGAAATTGGAAACCGTACAAAGCAGGGAAGTGCATCTTTATTTACCACGATGCTGCTTGAAAAGATATTCCAAGCCTTAGGAAAAAACCGAATGGAGTTATTTGAAGTGCTCCATAGAAGCTTTATCCTTTCCGTCGACGTTGCACAGGCTTATCATCCGAATTATGGAGCAAAATTTGATCCAACGAATACAGCAGAGCTAAATAAAGGTATAGCTATTAAGATAGATACAGCGCAGAGATACGCATATGATTCCGGAGCAATTGCAATTCTTCAGCAGTTATGTGAGGACTACAACATTCCTTACCAGAAATTTGTCAACCGGTCAGATGCAACTGCCGGTAGCACGATGGGACCGGTTATATCTACACAGCTGCCAGCCAGGGCTTTGGATATTGGAGTACCTCTTCTAGCTATGCACTCTGCAATGGAAACAATGGGAGCAAAGGATTTAGATAGTATAATCCGATTGATGGAAGCCTTCTTTTCTGCTGAACGATAATTTCCCCCGAATTTGCTAAGGATGATTACACGGACTATGTTCTTAGTAGCAAAGGATATACAGAAATAAAAAGAATAATCAAATGTACAAGGAGGGAGCCGGTAAAATTATGTTTAGGCAGGAAGGACAAAGCTTAATTCGTGAAATCTATGGTGAGCTACTCTGCTTGGAGCCTTGGGGTAATGACAGCTTACGGGTAAGAAGTATTAAGGGGGCTAGCTTAACAAAGGATGATTGGGCATTAGATACCATACCAAATTTGGAAACCTCATGTGAGATAGCCATTGAGGAAAAATCTGCATCCATTACCAATGGTAATATTACCGCTGTTGTACGTTTTGATGGTCTTATTACATATTATAATCAGAAAAAGGAAGTGCTGTTAGAGGAATTTATTCGAAACCGTAATGATTTTGACCGCTATTGTAGCCCGATTGGTCTGGCTGCAAGGGAATGGGTGCCCTATATGGGTGGGGATTATCAATTAACCGTTCGTTTTGAATCGGATCCTCAGGAGAAGCTCTATGGTATGGGGCAGTATCAGCATGGATTCTTAAATCAGAAATTCAACCGCCTACTTCTGGAACAGCGAAACTCCCAAGTATCGATACCTTTCGTATTATCCAACAAAGGGTATGGTCTGTTCTGGAATAATCCTGCTATTGGCTGGACTTCCTTTGGTAAGAGTGTGACTGAATGGTATGCTGCATCAACTAAGCAGATGGATTACTGGATAACGGCGAAGGATACCCCGGCTGAGATTGAGGAGCAATATGCCGATGTCGTAGGCAAAGTGCCAATGATGCCTGATTATGCAATGGGCTTTTGGCAGTGTAAGCTTCGCTATCAGACTCAGGAGGAGCTATTGGGTGTGGCAAGGGAATATAAGAAGCGTGGACTGCCAATCTCTGTTATTGTTATTGACTTTTTCCATTGGACGGATCATGGTGATTGGAAGTTTGATCCAGAGTACTGGCCGGATCCGGAAGGCATGATAAAAGAGCTTAAGGGTATGGGGATTGAGTTGATGGTGTCCATCTGGCCCACGGTGGCAAAAACCAGTGAAAATTTTCGGGAAATGAATGAGAAAAACCTTCTGGTTAAAAATGATATAGGTATCACCACCCATATGGAATTTATGGGTAATACTGTTTTCTTTGACGCAACAAATCCAAAAGCCAGAGAGTTCGTTTGGGAAAAAGCAAAGAGGAACTACTATGATAAAGGGGTTAAGCTTTTCTGGCTTGATGAGACAGAGCCGGAGTATTCAGGTTATCATTTCCCGCTTTATCGATATCATATTGGACCGGCTATTCAAAACAGTAACATTTATCCGAGATATACTGCCCAAGCATTCTATGATGGGATGACTGCAGATGGTGAAGAGCAGGTTATTAACCTGAACAGATGCGCTTGGGCGGGCAGTCAGAAATATGGTGCCTTGGTTTGGTCCGGTGATGTCGATTCCAGTTTCCGAGGGCTTAGAGAGCAATTCACGGCAGGACTTAATATAGGAATTGCAGGAATACCGTGGTGGACAACGGATATTGGCGGTTTCCTACGCGGTAACCCGGATGATCCGCAATTTAGGGAATGTCTTGTTCGTTGGTTCCAGTACGGTGTATTTTGCCCTGTATTTCGACTCCACGGGGAACGTATTCCTCATAGAAAACCCATAGGAAGTAAGGGCGGTGGGGCATTTTTCTCCGGTGCCGATAACGAGGTTTGGAGCTTTGGTGATGATAATTACGAAATTCTTAAGAAATATATGTTCCTAAGAGAGGAGCTCAAACCTTATATCACAGAACTTATGAAGCAGGCTCATGAGAAAGGATCACCTGTAATCCGAACTCTCTTCTATGAGTTTCCTAAGGATGCCAGGACTTGGGATATCGAGGATGAATTTATGTTCGGAGGCGATGTTCTTGTAGCACCGGTAATGTATGAGGGTATGCGCAAACGAAACGTATATCTACCGGAGGGGACAAAGTGGAAGAATGCTCATACAAGAGAAGTATTAGGTGGAGGCCAAGCAATAGTTGTCGATGCTCCGCTGGACATCATTCCTGTCTTCTTAAGAGAAGGTGGAATCGTGGATTTTACTATATAACCAAAAGCTTTTATCTTGAAGCTTTTTAAATAGGAGGCTATATCAGGAGACAAGGATATTATGGAGGTAGGCATTATGGATAGTTATCAAAATTTTAAGGCAGCAATTTATTGTCCCGTAGGTAACTTAATCGATATTACTGATTTTGATAGGTTTGGTAAGAGGTTTGATTGGATCGAGAAACATATTAATGTTGGAAAGGTTTATTTGGAAACCTATCGTCATGGAACGACAATTGAAAAGGAGCAGATTGAGCGTGTGATAGCATTTTTTAAAGAAAGAGGTATAGAAACCGCTGGTGGCATTACAACAGATGGTCCGGATGACGGAGAAGGTGGCTTTAATCCGCTTTGCTATACAAGTCGAACTACCCGTAGGATGTTGACGGAGGTTATTACCTTTACTGCTTCTCTTTTCGATGAGATAATCCTAGATGATTTCTACTTCACCAATTGTAGATGCGATTCCTGTATTGAGGCGAAAGGTACCCGTACTTGGTCGAGTTTTAGGCTGGAACTGATGAAGGAAATCTCCGAAGAGGTGATTGTTCATCCTGCAAAGCAAGTAAATGCAAATGTTAAGATGGTAATCAAATATCCGAACTGGTACGAACATTTTCAGGATGCAGGATATAATCTGGAGGATCAGCCTAAGATCTTCGATGCCCTATATACGGGTACAGAGACAAGAAATCCGATGTATACACAGCAGCACTTGCCAAAGTATCTTAGCTATTTTAACATGCGCTATATGGAAAATGTTGCGCCGGGCCGCAACGGAGGAGGTTGGTATGATCCATATGAATGCTCCTATAATTTGACTTCTTATGCGGAGCAGGCTTATCTAACCTTATTTGCTAAGGCAAAGGAAGCAATGATGTTCTCTCTGGGTTCTTTATTACATTCAGAGTTCTCTCTCTGCGTTCCAATGAACGGACAGATTTTTAGTGATATGGATAAATATTTGGGCAGGCTTGGTAATCCGGTTGGAACTGCCTGCTATTTGCCCTACCATAGCCATGGAGAGGATTACCTGCACAATTATATTGGTATGCTTGGAATTCCACTGGAACCATATCCGGAATACCCCAAGGAGGCAAAGACAGTATTCTTGACAGAAGGTGCCTCAATGGATTCGGATATTCTTAACAAGATTTCCTATAGCCTAAGAAATGGAGCGGATGTGGTTGTTACCTCAGGGTTTTTAAAGGAGGCATCAAAACTAGGCTTTCAACATGAGCTTTGTAATGTAAATTATACTGACCGTAAAGCAATTGTGAACAGCTTTGCCTATTCGAATGATGGTGGTATCCGCTTCGGTGGTCGCGAAGAAGCTGCCAAATCTATTGTAATACCACAACTGGAATATAAGACAAATGACAACTGGGAGATTATTGCCGGATATGGAGAGGATAATAGTTTCCCCATGCTTCTTAAGACACTATATGGTAAGGGTCGCTTGTATATTTTGACAATCCCCGAGGATTATGGCGATTTATATCATTTGCCCAGAAAAATATTGCTACCGCTTCGTCAGATGTTTTATAAGGATTACCCAATATTATTAGATTCTATATCAAAAATTGGTCTGTTCTTATATGATAATGATTGCTTCGCAATTCATTCATTTCAGCCATGGTATGATGAAGTAGCTATCACATTAAAGGGTGAATGCACAGCAATTAAAGATCTGGTGAATGAGAATACTATAAAGGCGGAGCAAGAAAATGGACGTAATGTCGTTCGGATTCGTCTAGCACCGGGAATTAATTATGTATATCAATTAGTTAAGGACAAAAGATTTTAATAAGAAAGAGGTGTGTTATGTTACAGGATGTAGAAACAATTTTATTAGATGAGGCTGTATTAGCAAAAAGAATACACGAATTAGGCAACGAAATATCAAAAGATTTTGCTGGTGAGGAGGTTATGCTTGTAGGGATCTTAAAAGGTGCAAGTGTGTTCCTATCAGATCTAATTAGACAAATTAGTATACCTGCTTATATTGATTATATGGTAGTCTCAAGCTATGGTAATTCTGCAGAAACTAGTGGAGTAGTTCGTATAATAAAAGACTTAGAGGATAATATTGAAGGAAGAAATATTATTATCGTAGAAGATATTATAGATACAGGACTAACATTAGCATATTTAAAACAAAACCTATTAAGCCGTCTTCCAAAATCATTAAAAATCTGCACCCTTTTAGATAAACCTGCAAGAAGGGAAAAGGAGATTAATATAGATTATAAGGGATTTGAAGTTCCCGATGAATTCATTATAGGATTTGGTATCGATTACGCCGAAAAATATAGAAATCTACCTTTTGTTGGTACATTAAAAAGAGAAGTTTATGAAAAACAATAGTTGGAAAAATGACCATTCATTATGGTCATTTTTTTATGTATTGACTTCTATACCTAATCATTGATAAAATGATGTAAATGAATTTTTACATAAATATTTAAAAAATATAAATACAAGTAAAGGTAGAAATGATATGGCAGAAGGCAAAGAAGCAAAAAAAGTGAATTTAAAGCTTATAAGCGAAATGACTGGTTTTTCTACTGCGACTATTTCTAATGCTTTAAACCGCAAAAAAGGTGTAAATAAGCAAACAGCTGCTAAAATATTTAACATTGCCAAGGAAGTAGGCTATATCAACGAAGATGAGATATCAAAAATTCGCCTAATTGTTTTGAGAAAAAGTGGGTTAATTATAGATGATACCCCTTTTTTCCCTTTAATGATGGATGGTATTGAAAAAGAATGCAGTACCCATGGATTTGAAATATTATTTAATTTGCTCGACCAACAGGAGGATGATTATGTAGAGCAAGTTAATTGGATGCTGAATGATACTACTTCCGCTATAATTCTATTAGGCACGGAATTGTCCGACGACGATGTTGAGATATTTAAAAAAGCAAGCTGCCCCTTGGTTACATTGGATTTTTGGTGCAATGATATGTCCTTCAATGGATTGACTATAAATAATATGGATTCGTCTCGTATGGCAGTGGAATATTTAATTGGCAAAGGGCATAGGGAAATTGGGTATCTTAGGGGTAGTTTCAGAATTAAAGCCTTTAGTGAACGTGCATTAGGATATCGGACTGCATTGCATAATGCAGAGATTCCTGTGAAAAGTGAATACAGAATAACATTACCTACCACTGTAGATGGAGCTTACACAAAAATGCTACAGTATTTAACAAGTAATAATGCTATATTGCCAACAGCATATTTTGCTGATAATGATCTTATCGCCATGGGTGCTATACGTGCCTTACAAAAGATGGGTTACCGTATACCCGATGATATTTCAATAATAGGATTTGATGATTTACCCTTTAGCGAAATAGCCTCCCCTCCTCTAACAACAGTCAGGGTTCCAAAACAAGAAATGGGGAGATTGGCGGTCCGAAAACTGATCGATATGATTGATGAGCCAAGAAGTGCAAAAGTTAGGATGCAGGTTTGTACAAGTTTTATAGAGCGTGAAAGCGTAAAAAATCTAACTCAATAGGAGAGTTAATATGAGTAGCCAGAATAAATTAACAGCAAAGGAAATAGCGTTTCAATTAGGTATTTCGCAAGCAACGGTTTCACTAGCTATGAATGACAAGCCGGGGGTGAATAGTGAAACAAAACGCCGGATATTAGAGTATATCGCAAAGCAAGAGAATAAAGTTCAACTATTTGGTGGTACAATACTGCATATTATGTATGTAAACAGAGAGAAATACACCATACAAGAGGAGAATACATTATTTAATTATGGTTATGTTGAGTTTTTAAGAATGGTACAGCAAGAGCGTATGGAATTACAATTGCAAAATGTGTATAGTATTGAGGAAATGCTAGAGGCATTAAAGGCATCGACTGATAAAGCGCTTGGTGTTGTCTTTTGTGCTGCAGATACACCCTTGGAAGCGATGCCATTATTGGATGAATGTGATGTGCCGCTTGTTGTTTATTCAAGTGATCTGATGGGTGATAGGTGGGATGCCGTTTGCTTTCATAATGAAAAAGCAGTAAAAGATGGCATGGCTCTACTGGAAAAGAATGGACATAAAGATATTGTTTATCTATTAAATGATTTTCATAGTTATAATTTTCGCGCTCGTCGTAGAGCGTATCAGCAATATATATTTGAAAATGCTATCGATGGCAGAAAACCGCAATTTGTACCAACAGGAATGAATGTTGATAAGGCGGCGCAGGCTATTGCGGAATATCTTCGAGGTCGGAATAAGCTACCGGATGCTATTTTTTCGGAAAACTACATGACTTCTATTGCACTTTCCATAGCTGCGCAACAACTTAGGATAAAGATACCGCAAGACATGTCGATTATTGGCATTGACGCTATACCTGAAGCAATACATATGCCTTACAATATGGATCACTACAGTGTGCCTCATGCCGAAAGAATGAGAATAGTAGGTGAAATGTTATTTACAAAGCTAAAAAATAACAACCTAAATATTCATGCCAGAGAAGTAAGAATTAGCATGAAATATCAAAAGGGGGATACGATAGCTAAAAGGAATATTAAATAATTATATAAAAATTTATATAAAAGTTTATAGCTGTTATAATAACAGGTTGTTTTGTCGGTATAATTCCACAAAGCAGCCTTTTGTTTTTCTAGCAATATTACCAATATTATTCAAATTAGATATCTTTTATTGAATTGAGTATATGAGCATGATATGATATTTATATAAAATAAATTAAATTATTTAAATTAATTAATAAAATATATTTAATAAAAACGAAGGAGGTATTGAAATGTATCGTTTTCAGGTACCTGATAGTATGAAATTCAGGGTCATTATCGATACGGATGCAAAAAACGAAGCTGATGATCAATTCGCTATAGCCCACGCTTTACTTACTCCAAGGTTTATGGTGAAAGGTATAATCGCTACACATTTTGGCAAACACCGGACAGAGGAATCAATGGAAGAAAGTTATCAAGAGTGCATTAAAGTACTGGAGCTAATGGATATGGCAGGTCAAGTAGATATCCTGCGGAGTTCACGCGAAGCGGTTAAAAGTGAGACAGACTATGAATATACTGAAGGTGCACAAAGGATTGTTGATGAAGCCCTTTCAGATGATCCTCATAGACTGTTTGTCGTTTTTTTAGGTCCACTAACTAATTTGGCTTGTGCTTATCTAAAAAATCCAGAAATTGCAGGAAGGCTTACAGCAATATGGATTGGCGGCGGTGTATATCCGGATGGTGGTAAAGAGTTTAATTTAAGTAATGATATACTGGCTGCAAATATCGTAATGAAATCAGGTATTGACTTGTGGCAAGTCCCTTGCAATGTATATACAAAGATGAAAACAAGTTTAACAGAACTTCAAGACAAGGTATATCCTTATGGAAAAATCGGTAAGTACCTCTTTGAACAGATGGCAGAATTTAACCATATTGCGGCCACTGTTGGCGTAGAATGGTTTGGTGGCGAGAGTTGGTCGCTCGGAGATTCTCCGGCTATCGGTTTAATGATGAACCCGCATGAATATAGTTACACTTTGATGGAAGCCCCCTTTATTGATAGTGAAATGAAATACCACTTTGATGGCAAAGGCCGTAAAATTCGCGTATATCATGAAATTGACTCACGATTTATACTTGAGGATATGTTCGTAAAGCTTAGATTGAACTATCCGCAAAATGAGTGTTGTTGACCGGCATTTATTTGTCGGTTTGCGATATTTGAAATTCAATAATATGAGAAGGAGATTAATGTTATGAAAAAAGTAGTAAAAGTACTAACGTTAGTAGTTACCCTTGCCTTTGCATTAACATTGGTTGCGTGCAGCAATGGGCCAGACAATTCAACAGACACTAATACTAATGCTGGCAACAAAACTAGTTCTGACAGCACCGACAAAACACCTGCTAAATCAGAAGGTTCAGATGAAACTGCGGAGATTTCATTTTGGTTTAACTATAATGCTGCTACTGCAGAAGCAGAAGCCTTTGAGCAGGTTCTGACAGAATTTCAAGACGCATATCCACATATAAAACTCAATATCGAACCTGTTCCCGCAGCTGGGGATGGATTAATGACTAGAGTTACTACTGCACTAGTTGCCAACGATTTACCGGATGCTTTCCAATATTGGGGAGGGCAAGCTCTTGTAGAAATGGCAGAAGGCGGCCTTTTAATGGATGTACAGGAATATCTGGACGTCACTACAAAGATCAAAAAAGAGGATTTTGGACAAGCAGCCTGGGATCATTATTCTCATGACGGTGTTATAAGAGGGTTCGCTACACACACCGCTTTTCCGTCTTGGTTTGCTAATAAAGCAATATTTGATGAATATGGGCTTGAAATCCCTAAAACAATGCAGGATTTAATAAATATTGCTCCCACCTTGCGGGAAAATGGGATCATCCCTCTTGCCATGGGCAGCAATGGTAGTAATCCGGCACATTTCTTTCTCAGCGAATTAATGCACCAGTATGACGGTGGTACAGAAGAAATCAGGACGCTGGGTCAGACGAATCAATTTGATACTGAAAATTTGCGTAAAACTGCACAAATGATTATAGATTTGAAAGATGCTAATGTTTTTCCGGAGGACACTATTGCCAGCGGTGATTGGGGACCATCTTGGGAATTATATAATAGCGGAAAGGCGGCAATAATCTTTACTTATCCTTGGATGTATACAAATATGTCTGACGAGATATATGCGAACAGTGTGATTATCGACGCGCCAGTTGTAGATGGCGGTACTGTCGATCCGAGTAGTTTTGTTGGATCATTTATCAATTTTGGTTTCTTGGTTACTCAAAAAGCTTGGGAAGAAAAACAGGATGCAATGGTGGAATTCATTGACTGGCAACTTTCTGATAGAGCAACTCAAATTTATGTCGATGGCGGTGGGATGACACCAAAAAATATGTCGGTTGATATGTCAAATAAAGTATATGCTGATGTTCTTGACCATATCCAGGGACGTGAATATGTTGGAAGCCACTTTACTTCAACCTTGGATCAGGATGCTTGGTTAGGATTCCAGCCAGCCTGTGATGAATTATTCGCCGGAGCATTAACTGCAGAACAATTTGCACAAAAAGTGCAGGGCTTTTATGATCAAGCAAAATAGATAAAATTTAATTTATAGTAAAATAGTGGGTGCGAGGTGTTCTCACACCCACGCATTTTATAAATCAGAAGGTGGTAAAAATGAGGTTGTTAGCACGTAATAGACAAAAGATATGGGTGAGTATATTATTTCTACTTCCCTGCGTATTAATATATTCTGTTTTAGTAATTTATCCTATTATTTATTCAGGATATTTAAGCCTGACAAAATGGAATGGTATTGGGGAAAAGGAGTTCATTGGGCTTATTAATTTTACAAGATTGTTCGCTAACAGCGATTTTCTATTAAGCCTAAAAAACACATTGATGGTAACAGGGATTTCACTGTTGCTTCAGATTCCTATCGGTCTGGTATTAGCCTACATGCTGTTTCGTACAAAGTTTTTATTTAAAACATTTCGGGCCATATATTTTGTCCCGGTTGTCATTGCTCCAACTGCAATCGGTACGATGTTCAGTATTTTGTTAAATAACGAGGTCGGGGTATTCAAATCTATATTGGAGTTTATTGGCCTTGGAGCTCTTTCTCGCCCTTGGCTTTCTGATTCAAGCGTAGTATTGTATGTAGTTATTCTCATACAAGTTTGGCAATACATTGGTACATATATCATTATTTTTCTTACCTCTCTCCAATCCATTGATGAACAGATATTTGAAAGTGCTTTAATTGACGGTGCTAATGCCGTTCAGACATTTTTTCGTATAGCAATACCGCAAATGCGCGCTATCTTAATAGTTGCGGTAGTATTTTGCTTTACCGGTTCTATGAAATCATTTGACTTGCCCTTTATTATGACAAATGGCGGTCCAGGTTACATTTCGTCATATCTAGGCAATTATATGCATAGACAAGTATTTCAGGGAAGTAACTTCGGACTTGGCAGTGCTGTAACAATAGTGATTTTGATAATTTCTCTTGTGTTTTCGCTAATATTTAATCGCTTAGCAAGAGAAAAGGATTGAGGTATATTATGATGTATAAAGCAAAGAAAACTATATTTTCAAACATAAAGAAGTTATTTCTTATATTTTATGCTCTGATGTCTATTTTACCCTTTTTATGGGTCTTATTTAGCGCTTTTAAAGATAATACAGCTATTTTCGCACATCCATTTTCCCTGCCGGATACACTTTCATTTGATAACTTTTCCAGAGCATTAGGAAGTGCAAATATCGCTAAATACTTTTTTAATTCCCTTGCTATTTCAATTTCAACAGTTGTATTATTAACTATTATCATTTCTATGGCTACTTACGTGCTTACTCGAGTAATCAACGCTCCAGCTATAGTTAACTATTTAATGATGGGTTTCATGATTCCCATACATGCACTGTTAATTCCGAATTTTCTAATTGTCCGTAATCTCGGATTGATGAACAATAAAATCGGCTTGATCCTTATCTATATAGCAGCTAATACCTCATTCAGTTATTTTTTGATGTCTGGTTATATGCAGGGGATACCAAAGGCATTGGATGAAGCGGCTACCATTGATGGAGCCGGTTATTTTCGTACCTATTTTAGCATTATCCTTCCCGTTTCCAAAGCTGCTATAGCTACGGTCGGAACATTTGCATTTATTAATACGTGGAATGATTTACTGTTTGCACTTGTCATAAATACAAAACTTGAAACGATGACAATTACCCAAGGCATCAATAATTTAAGAGGTTACTATTCGACTGATTATGGACTACTCTGTGCGGGGCTATTTTTTGCTGTAGTACCGGTTGTTATCATGTATGTTTTTTTGCAGGAGCATGTGGTGAAAGGAATGACTGCCGGTGCAGTTAAGGGATAAAAGGTTCTTTTCAAAAGTTAGTTACTTTTATACTGATTTTTATAAGGCAAGAATAGTTCTATTAATATAATAGAATTTATCTTGCTTTTATATATCAATCTATAGAAATCCCTTACCTTAATAATTGATAAAAACTATATTAGAAAATAGTAGACTTTATAATTTAAATAAATTAAAATATATTATATAAGGGTATTTTTGTAATTGGAGGAAGGTTATGGGGGATAATATTAAGGTCAACCCAAATAATATAATAGATACTTGCCAATCGCTAATTGAAAAGGGCGAACTATCTGCTAATATAATTGAGTTCTTCCCCTATCCGATAGAGGTTTACGCTCCTGACGGAACTTCAGTATATGTAAATAAGGCCATGTTGGCCAAATACCATACTATCGATTCGGATATGGTTGTCGGTAAATATAATATATTTAAAGACCCTTATATAATTGCATCAGGTGGAACAGATGAATTGAAGAGAGCCTTTCAAGGAGAAACAGTCTTTTTCCTGGATATTAAAGTACCTTTGGAAGTAATTGCAGATACCTATGATATACAGGATTATGATATAGAGACAATATATCAGGACATAACGGTTTTTCCCATTCTGAATGATGAAAAGCAAGTAATATTTGTTGTGGCATTTTTGATTAACAGAAGAATTTACCGCGGTAGGAACGAAGTTGAAAAGGCAAAAGAATACATAGAAAGTCATTGGTTGGATGGATTTGACATAAATGAAACAACAAGAGCAGCATGCTTTAGTAAAGCACATTTTATAAAGCTTTTTAAGAAACATACCGGTCTTACCCCTCATGAGTATTACATTAATTATAAAATCAGAAGATTAAAGGAAAAGCTTTTGGATACCAACCTTTCCATTGCACAGGCTTTTGCAGCATGCAATATGGACTATAATGGGCAGTCAGTTCGAATGTTTAAAAGTAAAACGGATTTATCACCTTCTGAGTATCGAAATATAAAGAATTCTCAAAAAAACAAGGGGGATTTCATAAGAGAGAATATTGATGACACACAAGATATTATGTTAAAATCCTTTCAACATTTTTTTAAAACAGAGGAATTATTTGCAAAAGTGATTGCACACTTCCCATACCCGATTCAGATTTTCTCTCTGGATGGGACTGCTAGGATGATTAATAAAGCAACATTGGAGATGATGGGCATAAAGAGTATAGATTCTCATGTGGGTATATACAATGTTTTTGAGGATCCAATAGTGCGTGAGCTTGGCTTCGTTAATAATGTTCGGCAGGTGTTAACAGGTAAAACCGTTTATCTCACCGATTTCAACGCACCATATCAGGATATGATTCGGCTTTTTAATGTGGAAGATAGGGATATACAGATCATAAGCTCAGACATTACATGTTTTCCCTTGCTAAATTCTAATGGTGAGCTAGAATGCTTTGCCGCTTTATTTATATTTAAAAAAGTTTATAGGGGAAGAGAGGAAATCGTACAAGGCAAACAATACATAGAAAGCCATTGGTTAGAAAAGTTTAACCTAAATGAAACGGCAAGAGCAGCATGTCTTAGTAAGGCTCATTTTATTAAGCTTTTTAAGAAACATACCAGTCTTACCCCCCATGAGTATTACATTAATTATAAAATCAAAAGATTAAAGGAAAAGCTTTTAGATTCCAACCTTTCTATTGCACAGGCTTTTGCTGCATGCAATATGAATTATAACGGGCATTCAGCGGGAGTATTTAAGGAGAAGACGGGGCTTTCCCCCTCCGCCTACCGGAGAATGTCAATGTAAATAAGATGGAGAATAAGAGAAAGTCAGGCATTTTATATGCTTGGCTTATTTTGATTACAAGAATCATATTTTACTTACTAAATACAAGTATATTTAACCTATCCTAACAGTTATACAGATAATAGAATATATAATGGCGGTTATGAAAACATCATATTCCAACAAAGTATATAGGGTTCTTTTGAAACTGAATTAGTGTAGCGATTATTATCGGGTATAAGAAAGGAGGTTATGATGTGTTGAAAGAGATATATCATACAAGGTTTATTATGAGTAAAAGAAAAATGTTAAGTTTGCTAATGGCATTAGTAATATGTGCGTCCTTATTCAATGGTCTGGTGATTAAGTCAGATGCTGTGGCAGCGGAGGATGGCTTAGTAGTTCACTTGAAGTTTGATAATGATCTTACAGATTCCTCGGGGAACTTTAACAATGCAGAATGTGAATATGGCAAAATTACTTATGAGGATGGTATTCATGGTCAGTCAGCTGTATTTAACGGTAAGTCTTATATCGAGATAGCAGATAATGACAGCTTGGATCTAGATAATATGACTATCTCATTGTGGGTATATAAAACCACTCATATAAAGGATTATGAAAGAGTACCATATGTCTATAAGGAAAAGGATGAAGAACATTGGTCTGTTCCTTTTCGACTGTTTGAGTTCGGCGATAATATACCCCTGTATTATCTTCATGGAGATGATACTAATCTTGATCAATTCATGCTGTCTGGAGTTTCGATTGATCTTAGGAAATGGCATCTTCTTACTGTAACCTACAATGGAAGTGAAGCAAGAATATATGAGAATGGCATACTTCTAAAGAAGCAGGCTGTATCAGACTACACTGATAAAACTTTGGGAAAGTTGTATATCGGCTTTGATGAGGGTGGTGATTATTGTTTTAAGGGAAATATGGATGACCTTAGGATATATAATCGAGCACTATCAGAAAAAGAAATTGTCGCTTTGTATGAGGAAGGCTTAAAAGAAAGTCCTAATCTGCTTATTCAGGAGAAAGCTTTAGTGGCTCATTATAAATTTAACGGAGATTATAAAGATTCTTCAGGGTTTGGTAATGATGCAGAGAAAGCAGCTGGTAAGATATCTTATGTTTATGGTAAGAACAGTAAAGCAGCTAAATTCTCAAAAGGAACTTATCTTGAGGTTTTAGATGATATCAGTATTGATTTTGATGAGGGCTTTTCCATGACGGGATGGATAAACTCCACTGACGACAAAAATATCATGACTATTTTAAACAGAACTGGTGTAAGCACTACAGTTTACCCCGATGCTATTAATTACCGTATCAATATGACCTGTAACTATTTTGATTTTGAGTATGTACCATTCGATTATCAGACGGGAGAAATTGGTTTCAGATATGCTTTTGAGAATAGTATGAAGAATAAATGGGTTCATATTGGTGTAACTTTTGATACTAAGGATGTTCGTTGGTATTATAATGGAAAGATGGTAAAAAAGGAAAAAGTGTCGGAGTATAGTGGTAATAATATGGCTCATGGTATCGGTGATTTGATGATTGGCTCTGATGGTGACTTTTTCTTTACCGGAACCATGGATGAACTTAAGTTATATAATTATGCACTATCTGCCAAGGAAGTTGAGAAGGATTACAAAAATGTAGATAGTCTGTCAATAAGCAAGGATAACCAGGCTAAAGTTAAATCTATGAAAAAGGGCAATACTGTTACTCTGACAACATCGCGCAAATACATTGATACCGGAAAAACATCGAAATTAACCTCTGGTATAACCTATACAAGCTCAAATAAAAAGGTGTTTACGGTTACCAGCAAAGGAGCAATTAAGGCTGTTGGTAAGGGTAAGGCTAATTTAACTATCAAACATGGCGCAATTTCTGTAACTTACAAGATTACAGTAAAATAATGAGTACAGGCAACTTTAGAATAAATAGCTGTCAATTAGTGGACCTTCACTGTTGACAGCTTATTCTGTGTCTGGTGTTTTTTGATCATATCAAGGGGTACTGATTGTTTCCTTTTTTTGTGAAAGTTAATTGCTCTATAATATAATTTGACGGTTGATATTTATACAGTATAATGTTATTAAACCTATTTTTGTTCTTAACAGGGTACATACATGAATAGATAAGATTTAATACAAAATAACACACGATGGAGAATCAGAATGAAAGAAAAAAACCGACGAATTATAATGACAGTAATTGGAGTTTTGATACTAGGCTTTAGTATAGGAATATTTAATTTTTCTGCATTTGGAATGGGTCCTTTCCAAGTATTTGTTCATGGTTTATGGAGACATATACCTATGGGGTATGGAGTGTTTTATATGATACTAAACCTGATTATACTAATCTTTATCTTTTTTATTGACCGGCATAAGATAGGTCTGGGAACGGTAGTTAATATTTTTCTATTAGGATATGTAGTAGAATATACATCCTTGTTTTTTGATAGGAGGATTCCCAATCCATCTATATGGGTTCGAACCCTCTTCTTGATTGTCGGAATTATTATTCTGTGCTTGGGTGTCTCCTTGTATATTATAGGTGATTTAGGTATATCTCCATATGATTCGATAGCACTTATCTTATCTGAAAAGAAAGTAGCACCTTTTCAATATTGTAGAATTGGAACTGATCTAATAAGTACAATCATTGGTTTTCTCCTTGGTGAAACGGTAGGTATTGGTACATTGGCTACCGCATTTTTTATGGGACCGATTGTTGATTTTTTTAATAAACGAATATCAATACCCTTAAGATATAGCGGTAAGAATTAAAAAATGCACATTAAGAAACCACGCAATCACAATCACAATATGAAAGGTAATTCGGAACTTAAGTATAAGTTGTACCGTCTAATACATACTAAATTATAACGATAAGGAGGCGAATATTATGAAGATATCTAAGATAATGTCTGTTATATTAGTTGTTTCTTTGATTATTATATTAGCCGTAGCTTGTAATAGAGATAATGATCTTCCTGATACCAAGCAGGAAAACAATCTTGATGAAACACCTGTAACCATTGAAACCGATGAAACCGAAAATGTTGATGGGACTCCAGATAATCAGCAAGAGAATGATATTTCAAGCAAGGCAGATGTAAAAGAGATTATAGAAGCTATATCCGAAGAGGTAATGACCGCAATCAGTGAAAAAGATGGAGCAGCGATATCAGAATTTACCCATCCGGTAAAGGGATTAAGATTTACACCATATACATTTGTATCACTTGAGAACG
>SHOH01000201.1 GCA_004294845.1 Anaerolineaceae bacterium | reverse complement strand
TATTAATTGTTGCCGCTGCAGGAAATGGTGGAACAGATAATATTATGTATCCAGCAGCATATCCTCAGGTTATTTGTGTAGGAGCAACAGATAGTAATAATTCCTTGGCTACATTTTCAAACTATGGATTTCAATTGGATATTGTTGCACCGGGTGCTTCTATTGTAACCACAGGTCGTAATAATTCTGAGACTGTTGTTGATGGAACATCACCAGCAACTCAGCATGTAGCTGGTATAGCTGCACTTTTATGGAGTGCAGACAAAACTCTAACCAATGGACATATAAAATATCTTCTATATAGGAATGCACATGATCTAGGTATGTACGACCTATATGGTCACGGATTACCAAATGCAAAATTATCTCTCAATAACTTGGAAAATAGTGACTATTCCATATATATAGAAGATGATGAAGGGGGAACCTACATAGAGGGGTTAGTGGATGTAGGCTGGGACGGTGTCGTATATGCTCAGGCTTGTACCCATAGCTTCATAACAAAGAGTTACACTGCTCCTACTTGTACAAAGGCTGGATATAAAGAAGAGGTATGTATTAAATGCGGGGCGGATGGGCATGTAGGACCTTTATCACCGTTAGGACACGATTATAAACTTACAGGTACAACAGCAGCAACATGCACAGTAGATGGATACAAAAATTATAAGTGCTCTAGGTGTAGTTCAACTAAAAAAGAAACTATTAATAAATTAGGACACAGTCTACAATCTACAACTACACCGGCAAAATGTACGGAAGATGGAAAGACGGTAACTACCTGTAATAGGTCAGGATGTAACTATATAAACACAAAAGTAATAATAAAATTAGACCATGATCACAAACCAAATACTTCCGGTTCAAAGATTGCCACTTGCACGATGCAGGGTTATACAAATTATAAATGCACAAGGTGTCCTAACTCCTATAATAGTGATTATTACGGACCATTAGGTCATGAACATAAACCAAACCCTTCTGCTTCAAAGGCTGCTACTTGTACGGCGCAGGGCTATACTAATTATAAATGTATACATTGCTCCGATTCGTATAATAGTAATTATTACGGTCCGTTAGGACATAATTGGATTTATCAAGATACAATCTCACCTAAATGTAATAGCGAAGGAGCTTATGTATATAAGTGCTCGGATTGTTCTGCCACAGATAGTGATCCTATATCTAAACTTAGTCATAACTATAGTAATTATAGCATATCATCGACTCATAATAGCAACGGTCATTATTGGACATATAAATGTAGTAATGGTTGTAGTGCTGTAGGTAGTTCAGGCTATAAAGCTTTATCCAGCTGCCTATCCTGTACCACGGCACCATCAGTGAGCTTTGCCAATATGTCTGGAAATACTGTTCTTAGTGAGGTTGATACTAATTTCAAACCGCAGATTAAAGTTTTTGATAATGAAAATGATACCTTAACCTGTAAGTACCATCTGGACGAAAGTTCTACAGCTACAGGAACTATTACAGTAACAGGGACTAAGCCTGAAAAGACTGTAGCGTTTAATACCGGCTTCAATGTAGCTAATCTGGATGAAGGGAATCATACTATAAAGGCTACAGCTAAAGACAGCATCGCCCCGATAGGAGAAACTTCAATAACCTTTAAGGTAGATAAATCACCGCCTAACATAAGTACTCCTGTAGTTATTCCGACTACCAATAGTGCTAAATTTACCGTAACTGCATCAGATAATATATCCGGTCTTGCATCTAAAGCTTATAGATATACTGTTAACGGAGTAACGACTGAATGGCTCTCAGCAGCCATACATACCATAACAGGGCTAATTCCGAATACAAGCTATAGCTATAAAGTTGAGGTTAGAGATAATACAGAGCATATAGATAATAAGACGGGAATATTTTATACTCTGGTTGAGAAACCGGAGATAACAGCGACTGCCTTGCATGATAATAGTCTAAAGATAATAGCAAGGGATATCAACCCAGCTTCTACACAATACAGAATAAAGGTAGGAAGCGGATATGTTAAAGCAGACGGAACAATCGTAAGCAGTGAAACCTGGATTACGATTCCTTATGATACAAATGAAAACGGCAAAAAGTTACTAATATCTAATCTAGCTCCTAATACATCATATACGGTTACTGCTTCAGCAAGAAATACAACAGCAACTGATATAGTTACAAGTACAAGCGTAACTGCTGTCACGACTCCTGCTGCCCCGATTAATATAGCTGCTACATCAATTACCCATGAGAAGATAAGCTTGCAATGGCAGGTTGCAGTAGGGGCTGTTAAGTATAAGATATACCGAGTGACTATTAATGCACAAGGAAATGATATAGATGATAAGGAATGGGAAATAACAACAAACTATTTGAACGATAATAATTTGTTGCCTAATCAGAGTTATCAATATAAAATCAGATCAATTAATTCGGCTGGTTATCATGGATTATGGTCCTCACCAAATCTTATTGTGAAAACACTTCCCTCACCTCCGGAAAAAGTCTCAGGAGTTATTGCCTCATCAATGGGATCTAATCTAGATATCTCATGGAATGAGATTCCAGATATAGTGGGGTATAAGATTGAAATTGCTTATAACGGCATCACAAAAGTTTTATACTCAGCAGAAAATAATATAGTACATGATACAGAAACCTTTAACAGCCAATGTACTATAAAGGTTAAAGCATATAATCTATGCAAAGAGGATGAACCCAATATACCGGAATTTTGGACAAATGAAGGTGAATGGAGTGATTCTATAATAATATATACCATGGCTGATACACCATCTATGTTCTCAATTGATCAGGAGCTAATTACTCCAACATCCATAACAGTAAGCTGGAATGATAATAATGCATCATCGGTCACATATCTTCTGAATGTAATAGAAAATGATATGAGTATTCCGGATATTCGATTATCAGAAGTAATAACAGAAGACAATAAGATTTCTTATAAAGTCACAGGATTATTACCGGAAACCACATACGGTTTTCGTATAAAAGCAAGTAATTCTGTTGGTTTAGATACAGATTGGTCCAACCAAGTAGAAGCGACAACGCCCATGAAT
>SHOH01000062.1:12302-17453 GCA_004294845.1 Anaerolineaceae bacterium | reverse complement strand
CAAAGTAAAAGAACTTATGAAAGATTATATAATTACAGTAACCTGGAGGGACCTAATTAATAGAGAACATAAACAGTTTTATCGAATAATTGATTATTTGGAGTAAGACTGGTGTAAATATAGTACCATCTATTCGTTAAACTATGGTTTTGCGAATAGATGGATATATAGATAATCAGAATTAAATCATTAAATATACCTATCTTCTTCTTTTCTACAAACTTTTTCTACAAACACAATGAAGTATTGGACCGTCTTCTTCTTTATAAACAATCCCTCTTTTACACTCTACAACTAGAAATCCTGTCTTTTGAGCCAAATCTATCATTTCATCTATGGTAAAGGTTTCCCAATAACATTCTGTATCCGCATAGGGAAAAAACTTCTTACCGTCAATATATTGTGAATATTTTGCCTCTATATATTCTTTATCATGTCCGGAAAAACTAAGTATTCCATTATTTTTCAAAATGCGGCTGCATTCCTTTAGTATATGTAATTTATCTTCTCCTCGTAAAAAAGGCCGAAAGTCTGTGACTATATTATTACTACATCAAAAGTATCACTTTCAAATGGTAAGTCTAATCCATTAGTTAATAAAAATTGAATATCTCGATTACTTTCTATAGCAAATTGCTTTGCAGATTCTAGAACTGTTTCAGAAATATCTATAGCTGTAATCCTAAATCCCCTATCATACAAGCAAAAGGCTTCTCTTCCCATGCCACAACCTATATCAAGAATCCACGAATTAACCGGAAAATAAGAAACTACCTCACTTTCCCAAATTTTTAGCTTCTTATTAGTATAACCTTGCATATCTTTAATTGCTGGTTCATCAGAGTATAATTTTTTTGCTATTTCTATATTTTTACTCATACATATCCTCCAGTCAAATGTATTACTTTTGATTAATGGAAGGCGTTTTAATATGCCATGATTTGAAGAATATTAGGGTTATTAAGTTGAGCTTTAATATCGTAAAACACAATCAAATGCTCCTCATTCAATCTCATAATCTAAGTCTATCGTTTTTAGCATATTTATATTCCAATACTATTCTCCAAAGTACAGATATCTTTGTCTTTTAGCCTCATAGAACATTACCGTGGCGGCACATCCCACATTAAATGACGTAGCATATGAGGTATCTACCATCGGAATCGTTGCAAGTACGTCGCAGCAGTCCATAAATGCGTTAGATAATCCATCTGTCTCATTTCCTATCATAAACATTACAGGATCGGATAGATTGAGATCATATATTGCATGCTCCTTGTGAGCGGTTGTTCCGATTGATTGAAATGTCGGATAACGCTTCCTCATATCATCGATAAAGCTTAATACCATTTTATTTTCAGGAGCTCTGATTACCTTCATATTAAAGAATGAACCCATAGAAGCAACTACTACTTCAGGATCATATAAATCTACTGCATGACCTGTGATTATAAGGCACTCGACTCCCAAAGCATCACAGGAACGAATTACGGTACCTAGATTACCTTTATTAGATGGCCTATCAAATAAAGCAATCATAGGATTATCAGAGAGCTTTATAGAGTCTAAATTATCATCACGCATACCTATTATGGCTATAAGCTCTGAAGTATCTTCTTTGCCACTAAGATCCTTCATTAGTAATTCAGTAAGCTCATAGTTTTTCTCTGTAGATGTGCTATCTATAACTCCTTTTGCCCAGTCTGATAAATTCTTCTCATCAGAATATATAAATGACTTGATATTCCAATTTTTATTAATAGCTTCCTTTATATTTCGAACACCTTCTACGAGAAACTCTCTATATTTATGACGTTTATTTCTGTTGTTTTTTAATACCTCGAATTTTTGATATGTTGCATTGTTTGTATTTACCTTCTCAGCTCTCATAATATATTCCTTTCAGACAGCAGGCTACATATCTGCTCTAAATTTATTATAGCTTTCCATAACCTTTAAAAACTTACTGACATCTCCACCGTTATCCGGGTGATATGCCTTTACATGATCTCTAAATGCTTTAATCACATCGTCATAATTCGAATCCATGGGAAGTCCCAGTTCTGTAAGAATATCTATATCTATTAATGAATTATCGGCAATTCCTCTTTCTTTATAGTACCAATAATATACATGATAAAAATACTCTTCGATTATATCTAGAAATTCCTCTTTAGTCATTAAGCTAAGCTCGTCAATGGTATATTTTACATCCTTATTAAATGAATTCTTTAAATCAAAGAATTTATTCCATACAAGTTCTATCCTAGAAGATCCTCTAGATGATGCTGATGATTTATTAATGTTTTTTTGCATATAAAGGTTATTCGAATACAGATTATTAGAGCGTAGTTTAATTTCGAATTTCTTAATCTCTCTTAATTTTCGCTTGATATCATCGCTGTTTTTATAAGTTTTTGACACTCGTTCTACACCACCACTTTTAATATGTATGACAGAATTTATTATTAGATTTAAAATAAAATTAACATAATACTACAAAAACCAAAAGCTACATCAAAAAAGAGATTTTAATTTTAAAGATTAAAATCTCTGTTCGCTTACTATTCGTTCTAATTCCATATACTCTGCTCTGGATAAATCTTGGTTCTTAAGGTATTCTGATAGAAATGTACTTAAGGAACCGTTATAAACTTTATCTAATAAAACCTTAGTTTCAATGTTTTGTACTGCTCTTTTTGATATGGCAGCCCGGCATAAAAAACCAGGATCTTCTCTCTTTACTGCACCCTTGTCTATTAATCTCTTAATAACTGTGTAGGTTGTATTCTTTTCCCATCCAATATACTCTTTGATGATTTTTGAGATGTCCTTAGCAGCCAACACCTTGTTGGACCATAATAATTCCATGACATTCAATTCACCTTCGTGTAATCTAATATCAGATACAGCCACAATAAGTTACACCCCTTTTACAAATAGAATATGTACTACACTAGTAGAACTTAGTAATTAACGGTTTATAGATTTTTTGGTAAACACTATCAATATCGTAATAAGCTAAAAATCCGGAATATTGTAATAAAAAATATAATGCATATTAGGACTGACATCGGCTTACTATACATGTAGAAAAGAATAAATAAATTATCTACACATGTAGATTTTAGGTTGTTATTATATTCTATAAGAATAGAATGAGAAAGTCAAGCCTTTAATGGAAAGTTTTTAACATAATTTTGCCAATATTCTTACGAAATGTTTAAGTTTAGACAGGAAAATGTAATAAATTATACATTTATTAAATAATCTAAATTATTACATATCTACATTATAATCCGTGGTTTTAAAATTTTATAAACAAAAGGCAGCATAATATGGAACAAATTTAATATTATTTGAATAGTCAAAATTTCTAGAAGATATTTTAATAGAATAAGGGAAATCTATCTTCTGCTTTAATACACTAACACTTTTTGATCTTGTATTCTTATCACAGAATAATTCTACAGGAATTAGCCCCTTATCCTTTATCAATATAAAATCTATCTTTGCCATCGAATCAGATTCCCAGAATATAATAGGATATCCTCTTGACTGAAGGGTTACAGCTATATAATTTTCAAGCAGTGCTTTTATAGTCTCTTTATTAAAAGGAGATAATGTCTGACTATATAAGAGTGAGTTAAGCATACCCACATCAGACAGATACAGTTTGAAACTTGTTATATCATTCACATTTAGTTTATTATTCTCAACTAAAGAACATATATCTGAAAGCTCTTCTGTTACAATTTTATAAGCGGGTATGACATAGTTTTTATCGGCTAGACTCAAAATAGCATCCTTGTACATTGCATGCGTTGTACCCTTACGAATTAGATTGTATTGAAACTTCTTATTATTCTTGGTAAGCTGATTTGGCAGGCAGTTTAATACCTGATTCATCTTTAGAGCATGACTATCGTCGTAAGACTTTAAAAGACCTTGATAATGCTGGTAGGTTCCCATAAGAAGGCTGTGTTGCTCAGGTACATTTGATAAATTATTAAAATTAAGATATTCATTGATGATACCAGGCATGCCGCCTACCTGAAGATAGAGATTATGAAGGGTAAGTAATTCTTTATGTACAATATCAGGTATTTTTTTGTTGGATTCAAAATGAGTAAGTATAGTATCAATGTACCAATCTTTACCTATGGCCACTAAGAATTCATCAAATTGCATTGAATATAAGGGAATATGATAATATAAGTCTAGCTCATCATTGTTTACAGGACTGCTAGAAATAGCTATAATTTTGGGGAATTCACCGGTATATTGTAAGGCTGTAACCATTTGCATAGCCTCAGGACAGTTACTGATTTCATCAAGTATAAGGATCCTGTCCTCAATAAAACTTGATTCACTAGTCATGGCATCCAGATTAAAATGCTCCAGCATGCGATTTGACGCTAAAAAAGGGTCATTGGTTTGAAACAGCTCTCTTGCATGAGGATCATGCTCAAAATTCAGATATTGGATACGCTTAAAAAAAGCCTTGGCAAAATCATATGCTAGATATGTTTTACCTACGCTTTTTGCACCGGTTAATAGTACCGGTCTAACATCTGAAGTTTGATTCCATTTTATTAAACTATCTATAGCTGTTCTTTTCACGTAGATTTCCCCTTATAGTCTTCTTAATCTCGTAAGTAAATCTGTAAAATATTCAGGTAAAGGTGCAGTAAATTCCATATACTCTTTTGTTCTGGGATGGATTAATCCAAGCACTCCTGCATGAAGCGCCTGGCCATCAAGTTGAAATGGATTCTTATTGGGACCATAGACACTATCTCCCAATATCGGATGATTAATGCTTGCCATATGAACACGGATTTGATGAGTTCGACCTGTTTCTAGTTCGCATTCTACATAAGCATATTTGTCACCAAGATTTTCTATAAGGCGGTAATTAGTCGCCGCATATTTCCCGTGTTTGACACCTACGGCCATTTTCTTGCGATCCTTAGGATGCCTCCCAATGGTAGCCTCTACTCTTCCACTGTCTGTCTTAAAGGTATTATATACGATAGCCTGATATCTTCTTGTTATCGAATGTTCCTTTAATTGCTCGGCAATAAATCTATGGGCAATATCATTTTTGCAGGCTACGATTACCCCTGTGGTATCCATATCAATCCTATG
>SHOH01000062.1:0-12202 GCA_004294845.1 Anaerolineaceae bacterium | reverse complement strand
TGCAATGATATAATAATGCATTAACCAATGTACCTGATTCGTGGCCTGGAGCAGGATGAACCACAAGACCTTTATGTTTATTTATTACTATGATGTCTGTATCCTCATAAATAATATTAATAAAAATGTCTTCAGGAGCTATTTGCGCCTCTTTTGGCTTGGGAAGATGTAAAGTTACAGACTCTCCCGTAACGACTCTAAAATTGGATTTTACGGCCTTTCCATCCACTAATACCCGGTCTTCTTTTATTAATTTCTGAACATAGGATCTGGACATATCATCCAGAAGAGAAGTTAGGTACTTATCAATCCGTTCTTTATCAAATTCTTCCTCCACTATAAGGTCGATATTTTGTTCCTGATCCGACACTTCTAAAAGGTCATCATCCATTGGATACATCATCCTTATTATTCTCCTCGTTTCCTATAAGCTCTTCCTTCTTACGATTCTTCTTAAATAAGTTATCAATAAAATCAAAATCATCATCCTTGTAATAAAAAATACCAAGTATCAGTAATAGTATGCTGGAGACAGTCAGATAGGTATCTGCTAAATTAAAAATCGGAAAATCAATCAGCTCAAAGTATATAAAATCTACTACATACTTTAATGAAATGCGGTCAATGAAGTTTCCTAAAGCTCCTGCCATAATAAAAACCCATATGATTTGTATTGGCAGAAATCTTCTTTTTTTCGGAATCTTAAAATATAATACAAATAAAAATATAGATAACACTATAGATATCACTGTTAAAAATTCGATCTTGTCCGTCATTATACCCCAGACTGCACCGGTATTCTCATGATAATGAAGCTTTAGAACGCCTGGGATAATGCTAATTGGTCCATCCTCCTGAAGTCTTATACGAGCCCAGTATTTTGTTATTTGGTCTAAAGCTACCAATAATATAAAATATACCACATGCCTTAATCGTTGTTTCATATGCCCATGTACCAGCCTTTCTCATATGCCTTTTGTTTTAAATATTGGATATATCCGCTTTTCTTGGATTATAATCAATCTATTATAAATCTTATAGCCTCTAGCATTTCTTCTTTTGATACAGTAGTATCAATAATTGCATTGCCGATCTCCTGTAAAAGAACAAATTTTATTTTATCTGACTGCATTTTTTTATCAAGTTTTGTAACAGTATAGATATCCTCAGCGCTTAAACCACTTACAGAGACTGGCAGGTCATAAGCCTTAAGGGAGCTAATTATTTCATCCAGTCTATCACTACTTATATAACTACGTTTGTGAGATATATAAGCAGCAGCCACCATACCAATGGCTATACATTCTCCATGAAGAAGGCTAAAATCCATTAATTTCTCTATGGCGTGTCCGATGGTGTGGCCAAAATTCAGAAGAGCTCGGACGGACTGTTCCTTAGGGTCCACTTCTACTACATTTTTCTTGATTAATGAGCTCTTTATCACCATCTGCTTAAGTGTATCGTAGTCCAATGATCTGATATTATTCATATTCTTAGATAGCCAATTATAAAAATCAGCATCCTTAATAAGTCCATGCTTTATTATTTCGCTCATTCCCGCATTAAATTCTCTCTTCGGTAATGTGTTTAGAGTCGAAAGATTCATATATACCAGCTTTGGTTGATGAAATGCTCCAATCATATTCTTATATGACATAAAGTCCACACCGGTCTTTCCACCGATGCTGGAATCTGCCATGGCAAGTAAGGTGGTTGGAAGCTGTATAAATTCTATACCTCTTAGATATGTGGCAGCAATAAAACCTGCCAAATCACCTGTAACACCTCCACCAAGAGCCAGAATTATGTCTTTTCTATCGAACTTATTCTCAATTAGCCTACCATAAACCAGCTTAACAGTATCGAGATTCTTACTGTCTTCACCGGCCTCAAAGGTTAAACTAGTAACACTTCTAGCCATAGGCTTAAGAAGCTTTATGCATTCATGTAGATAGAGCATTCCCACATTACTGTCAGATATTATCATAAAACGCTTATTTTCTAGCTCAAGTAATGACAGTGCTTTACTTAATCCAGTAAAATCCCTATCAAAAATAATTGAATATGAAGGCTTATCTTCATAATTTACATTAATTTTATCCTGATACATAAAAATTGCATAACCACATCCTATAACCTAAGACGAGGTTATGCGTCCTCCTCAATTTAAGTATACTTAAAATTCTTCATCATCTATGGCAATAAACTCAAAAGCGTTCTCATTATCTTGAGAAGCCTTATCCGTATTATTCAATTTCTTCTTATCAATCTCATCATCATGTAGCCCATACTCAGAGTTTATCTCTTCTTCGGTCTTATCTATCCGAAATGATTCGGGCTGTGTTACTAAGCTTTCTTTATAAGAAAAATCCAAGGTATTTATCTGGAAGCTCCCGCTAGATAAGAGCTCTAGCTGTGCATTTAAGAGATTCTTATAATGTGCTTTAAACAAATCATATTGCTTCAATAAATTAAGTGTCTTATGTTCAAGCATCTCGGACTGCTTTAATGCATGAGATTCGATCATCTTGGCATTAGCCTTGGCATCCAGTCCTATCGCTTTAGCTTCCTTATGTGCATTGTTCTTAATATCTTCTGCTGTCTTCTCTGCAATAACAAGAGCCTTCTGGAGAGTCTTTTCGATAGATTTATAATAGCTTATACTATCAGTAAGGTCCTTAACCTTCTTATTCAAGCTTTCATTCTCCTTAAGGAGTTGCTCGAAATCATCGGATATTTCTTGGATAAATTGTTCTACATCCTTCTTATCATATCCTAAACCGCTTTTATAGGTTCTTTCTCTTATTTCAGATGGGGTCAGCATCAATTTACTCCTCCTTCTAATGATAAAGTAATATTTTGACGGAGAATCTTCCCTTCTTAGTCTGCTTACTTGTTCCTGCGTAGATAAATTTCCCGTATCCACGGACAGATACAATATCATTTTCCTTTAATGTATAGCTATTAGATAAAATATTCTTGCTGTTAACAAACACTTTACCCCCTGCAATAAGACCCGAAAGACTACTTCTCGAGCCTTTAAAAGCAATTGATAAGATGCTATCTAATCGTACTGAAGTGACTGTTCCGGTAATAGGCTTTAAATTCGGATTATATTCAAAATCCCAATTATCTATAATGGAAGCGCTTACTACCGTATGTTTTACTCTTGATAATTGTTCACTTATAAAGCTGTGTATAGAAGTGCTGCAAAATAGATAGCCTTCGTTATTGTCTAAAATAATATCGCCAACTTTGCTTCTGTCAATCCCAAGATTTAATACTGCTCCAAGTATGTCAGGGTGACTAAGCTTGTCCGAAAATTTGGAATTAATAGGCTTAATATGAAGACAGGAAATAGGGAATTCGATATCATTTTCGTTTTCTATCATATAATTACCACAAAAACAAAGTATTTTCCTTTCAGCCTCTTCGTAACCGCCATAGGAAAAATACTTTATCCTTGGTATTTCATTTTTCATTCGTAAGAATAAGTCCTGTTCATGCAAATTCAAGAAGTCAGTAAATAACAAGCCTTCTCTTGCTTCGGCCATATTGGCCAAATCTTGAAATCGCCTCTGTAAAAGTTGCTCTTGTTTAATAATAATATTGTCCATAGTAGTCCAGGTCTAGAATTTTGAATTAAAGGTCGGAGGATCGAAATTATCGTCCTTTATCATATCCAGATAATCTCCGGATATATCCACTGTATCAGGGGAAACGATGAATATACAGCTGGAAATACGATGGAGTCTTCCGTTAATTGCGTATACAGAACCTGATACAAAATCCATCGTTCTCTGAGCCTGATTATCATCAAAGCCTTCCAGATTGATTACAGTAGCCCTTCCCGTTAAAAGCATATCACAGATAACCTGGGAATCTTCAAAGGAAGTAGGCTTCATAATGCAGACCTCTAGCCCCTTTGGTGTCGTTCTTATAGGAACAACCTTACCTGCTGAGCTTCTTTCCACACCTCTCATCCTTTCTTTTTTATACTCGTTGGTACTATGTACTTTTGATTGTTGACGCTTTGACGTGTCATCAAATTCGTCATTGTCAGCTTTTTTATCGAAGCGTCTGGACTTCTTTGGTTCATTTAATTCCTCATCATCCAAGAAATCATCAAAACCTTCATCCTCTGTTAATTTCATTGAATTTAAAAAACTTTTAAAAATATTAGGCATCGTATTGACTCTCCTATCTATAATGACATGATATAAAGATAAATAATTAACAATAACTCCAATTACCGCGCGTCAGCATATTCTCTCTCACCAAAAATGCCTGTACCAATTCGTACCATAGTAGCGCCTTCTTCCACTGCTACTTCATAGTCTCCAGTCATTCCCATGGAAAGAATATTAAAGCTTTTAGGATCAAAATATATGTCTGTAAGACCATTATCAATGTTTTTCGTTTTTATGTCAATAAATAATTGTCGCATTTTACTAAAATACTCCCTATTTTTTTCGGGATCCGTAACAAAGGGTGCAATAGTCATCAATCCCCTGACTCTAATATGGGGAAGCCGTATTAATTCCATAAATAGCGGAACTAATTCGTCTATGCTCACACCATCCTTTGTATCTTCCTTTGCGATATTTATCTGAATTAAAACATCACATATGATATCCTTCTTTGCTGCTTCCTGTTCTATCATATGTCCAAGTCGAATAGAATCCACAGAATGAATTAAGACAGCTTTATCAATAACCTGCCTAACCTTATTTCTCTGTAGGTGGCCTATTTGATGCCATTTAATTTCCCTGCCGTATATCTCTTCTAAATCCTTATGCTTTCTTACTAATTCCTGTACCTTGTTCTCACCAAAATGTCTAATTCCTAAATTATAAGCTTCCTCAATCATATATAGAGGCTTTGTCTTGCTGACTGCAATCAAAGTAACCTCTGAGGGATTTCTCCCGGATCTATTACAGGCAGCTTCAATGCGCATAATTGTGTCCTTGATACGTTCTTCCATCAATCTGCATTTCACTCCCTTCAAGTCAAGTTTAAAAGTAATATATCATTTTAGAATTAAATTTATGATGTTCTGTATTCTTAATAAATAATCTTTTGCTCAACAACTGTCTCGGCATCTAAAGCTATATGATCATAAAGTGATAATCCATAGGTGGTGTTTTTATCTACAATGCAATAGGCTTCATTTTGATAGATGATTTCAATTCTCTTAAATACAGCATAACCCATATTCACATTGTATACACCAGTTAGCTTATTTGTCATGGAAAGCTGATATCTGTTACCCTCTGTGGACCTGATCCAGGTATTTGGAGAAAACAGATTGGTATCCACAAAACCATAAATGTCATCCTGATTATATATATCGGCAGGAACGAATATTAATTTAACATCACCGGTATCTTTGTCATATTCCTCTTTAATTAAGCCCTCTTCATCAGAGTTACCACCGACAGTAAAGTAGGATAAAGGAACAAGATAAAAATCCTTACTTGTAATAGCAGACAAGGGTACCTTTAATCCATGAGCTGTATCTAAATGAAGCTCTATATCAAGAAAGCGATAATCCAAATAGTTGGATAAATGCTTGTCCATTGTTAGCTCTGCATAATATGATGCATCTATTGGATTCTTAAATATATTTATAGGTGCTGAGCTTGTAAAGTCATTATTAAGTATTGTAAAATCTACCTTGCTCTTATCTTGGAGCTTTTCATGTTGCTCTTCTGTTAAAGGAAGAACTATGGACCAGCTTTCAGAGGTTATAAGCTTATATACAGGCGTGTTAATAGATACCATATCAGATCTACGAAGTGATGTATTCTGATAATTTTTTAGATTAAACATACCTTTATTAAGTGCATCCTTTGTTACTGTTTCATAATTGTCCATATGATATGAAATTATTCCGCTGGTATCACTTCTAAAGACCTCATATGTAAATTGAAATCCGGTATCTTGCTCGATCTGCAAACCCTTATCAATCATTGTCTGATTTAGAATATCAAGCATGGTACTTTCAACATCGGCTTTAAAATCATATACATAAGAAAAATCATAATCCGAATAGAGAGTATGAAACTTCTTAACTTCATATTGGAATTGCTTAGAATTATCCTCTGATAGAGTTATAAAATCATCACTGCCGGTAATCATGTCCATTATATTTGTACTGTCATCAACTGAATAGACAGAGGAATTCTTAGCTACCCTTGCACCTTCTTTTTGAAAATAAAACACATAGCCGGCTTTTGCGGTAGTCACTAATCTTTCTTCTCTTAAGACCATCCCTGTAACTCGACTATCCATGGTATTGTAACCCTCTTGAACTTCATATATGGATATATGCTCTTTTGTAAAATAAATATATATGTTAATAGCAATATAGATGAAAAGGATCAAGAAGATTATTATACCTATATTTATTGTCCTTCGTCTTCTAAATTTTACTACTCTGTCACTTTTACTCAAGCTTTCGCCTCCATTTGAAACTTATGTTACTTTCTGCATCTGTTAACCTCTATTATACTTAATTAAACCAGTGGTTACAAGCAATATATTTCGATTAAACTATGCATAAAGACGGAAAAAATGGAAAATATAATAACAGAGATTTTAATTAGACTGAATTATTTATAATAATTTAGCTCAAAAAGTAGTTATATGACATGAAGGAGGTTTTTTATATGAAGACACTAGATTATATTGCTTTAGTCCTAGTTGCAATCGGAGCTATTAACTGGGGCTTGATAGGATTTTTTGAGTTTGATTTAGTAAGAGCAATTTTCGGAGAAATGACCTTAGTATCAAGAATAGTTTATGCACTTGTAGGTATTGCAGGACTATATTCCTTAAGCTTCTTCGGAAGGTTGAGGAATGAAGACTAAAGCTTGAGTAAGCTGTTTCATAATGAGGAATGGGAGCATCCACATCCTCACACACACCGGTAAAAGTACACGTCCATGATTTGTATGTCCAAATCGGACATAAATATCCGTCTTGGACTATACAAATCATAGTACATGTTCTTTTAACGGTGCATTAAGAGAATGCGAATGCCCCCATATATATCATTATGAAACAGCTTAATTTACATTTTGAAGACAATATAAAGAAAAACATATGAAATTAGCAACGTATTATTAACTTAAATATAAAAGACTCCAAATATTGCTTCTGGAGTCTTTTAATGTGCCTTGATTTTATATATAACCTGAATTAATGAAGCAAAATAAAGAATATCTGGGATATTCTACAATGAAACAAGAATGTTTTCTTTCATATTATCAGGGATTTGATCGTAATTCAATGAGATACTAATACATAAATTGATTTTAAAATGATTTGAAATAAGATTTAGCTTATCAAATACTTGATTAATATTATCATCATCTACAAAGCCTATTGTTAAGAAACTGTCTAGGTATATAGATTGTAGATCATGATCACAAGAAATGATGCCACAGAGAAAACCTAAAAATTCATCGTTATTACTTATCATATAATCCTTTACATTAATCAATCTGATTTTATTGGAGAGCTCATACATATGCTTGTTGTTCTTGTCAAGATAAACAATACTTCCCTTAGCGGATTTTACTTCATTGTTAACCTTATCAAGTAGGACTTTTGTCTTTCCTTTACCCTTAGCACCTGCAATTATCTGTATCATTGTAATCTCCTCCTTCTGATGGGCTTGCTATGATACCTTCAATGCCCCATAAATAAGTCTATTTGTTATCTTGTATAAAAATACTTTTCTTATAAATCAATTATAGTATAGTTGTACAATTAAAACAACTCATAAATCTATTCTACTTGTGTAGAATTTGTAAAATTAGATTAATTACCCTGGGTAGCAAAGGATAACAAATTGGACATATCAGAATACAATAAATCGATGTCGTCAGCCTTTAAAATAATTGAAATATATTGGGTGTTTTCACTGTCCTTAGACAATAAAACCAAGCAATTGCCTGCTCTGTAAGTAACACCTGTTTTACCGCCAACTATTTCTATACCTTCAGGAGCTTCTCTTTCTTCTCTTAGGTATAGGTTGGTTGAATTTAAGTTTATACTTTTTTCATTATTGTCTTTATCTCTATAGACCGCAGTATATGAGCTTTGGCCGATAATATTTAAGAAGGTATCATATTGGATAAGCTCATTGAAAATCAGATACATATCATAAGCAGTGGAATAATGATTATCGTCGTGTAGTCCATGAGAATTTACAAAATTGGTGTGAGAAGCACCAATTTTTTTGGCCTCAGAGTTCATAAGCTTAACAAAGGCTTCTTCGCTTTTACTCATATGCTCTGCTATGGCAATGCCTGCATCATTACCGGAGTAAATTAAGAGACTATGAAGAAGAGAATCTAAAGTTATAACATCACCTTCCTCAAATCCACAGACCTTGGCACCGGCTACGGGTATATGGGAAGCATTGTAACTAACGGTTACTCTATCTGTCAATTCTCCACGTCTTAGCACAACTAAAGCAGTCATAAGCTTGGTAAGACTGGCAGGATACAACCTATCATATGGGTTTTTGGAATATAAAGCTTTGCTATGTGTAACATCACAAAGAAAAGCTGCTTCAGAACTGACCAGATCATCAGCAGAACTATATTCATCATCCGTAAGAATAACAAGTTTCTCTGCAAAAAAGTCATTTTCAGATAATTTAATACCTAAATCAATCTTTGCGGATGAGATATAATCTCTGTATGAAAAGAACTGATCGGAGGATTTCTGGCAGCCTCCTAATATTAATATTATTATAAATAGAATGGCAAGATACCGTTTTTTCATTAAAATCAATCCTTTATGATTTAAACAATTCTCTCCAATCCAAATCTCCTCGCTCCAATGCCTTAATCAAAAGCTCTGCAGTTGCGAGGTTTGTTGCTAAGGGCACATTATGCTTATCACATAGCTGAAATAGATTATTAACATCTGGCTCATGTGATTTGGGAGTCAGGGGATCTCTTAGAAATATAACCATATCAATAAGGTTATGCTCTATCTGTGTCGCCATCTGCTGAGTTCCTCCCAGATGGCCTGCAAGGTATTTGTGAACCGTTAGATTTGTTACTTCTTCTATTAATCTTCCGGTAGTACCGGTTGCATACAAAGTGTGCTTACTTAGAATACCACGATAAGCAATGCAGAAGTTTTGCATCAACTTCTTTTTTGCGTCATGGGCAATCATAGCTATATTCATGCAAAACACCTCCTATCTTTTTGTTTTTTTAGGTTGTAAACGTATATTTAATATAATTCCGATTGCTATCATACTGCTGATTAATGAGCTGAGTCCCTGACTTAAAAAAGGAAGCGGTATACCTGTATTAGGTAATATCGATGTAACAACTCCGATATTGACAAATACCTGAAAGGCAAACATTGAGGCAATACCGATAGCAATTAACATCCCCATTCTGTCCGGTGCTCTTCTTGCAGTGGATAGACATTTATAAATAATAAAAGCAAATAAAGATAAAATTAACATACTTCCGATAAAACCAAACTCTTCTCCGGCAACTGAAAAGATGAAATCACTTTCTGCTATGGGAACATGTCTATATCCCCTAAGGCTTACTGCTTCATCTGCAAAACGTTTACCTACCAGCTGTCCCGAACCGATGGCTTGGATGGAATTATCCTGTTGATACATAGTACCTGGATAGTCTTCCGGGTTCAAGATGGAGAGTATCCTTTGTTGTTGATTATCACTTAATATTACTTGATAATCCTGTTGTATATACCAAAACAATCCGAATGTTAACGGTATACCAACTATTATTATCGGCAGAATAATCTTCCAACTTAAGCCGGCTGCAAATATCAACATTACAAATACCGCTAGAAGCACTATACTTGTAGACAAATCAGTCTGGGTTAAAATTAAATAAGTAGGTATCGCCATTAATATAATTGCTATTAATAAAAATATAGCATTATTAATCCGATGTTCAAATATAACAAATAGCTTAGCAAAAAATACTATTAGTATAATTTTAGTAAGCTCCGAGGGTTGAAGCTCAAAAAATTCCAAATCAAGCCAACGCTGCGCATTATGATGATTAACTCCTATTAATTTTACTAAAACCAGTAATACTAAATTAATCAGGTATAGAACAATATAGAACTTGCATATAAAATGATAGTCAATCAAGGATACTATAAGTGCGATAGCTAATCCGCCTATTAAGCCAATAATCTGCTTCTTATAATCGTCCGGCTTTACCTGTTTTATTAAGAATACACCGATTGAAATCAACATAGTGACCACAATCAGCAAGGATATATTATACCTTTTGAAATCATAATTCTTGAATTTAAACATCCTATTACATCCTTATTTCTTAGAAGCCTTCATATCCTTTATCGGAATATTTGCATACAGGGCTGGAACTGATCCATTGCGTAATTCCGATTCTGTCTGCGTAATCTTAATATCAAGTCCATCTAAGTCAATTTCAATATATTTTGATATTACTGCTATAATATCATTTTTTATTTGTTCCATAACCTCGGGTGAGCAGCCTGCACGGTCCGATACCAGAACCAATTTCAACCTGTCCTTCGCAATGCTGCTGGTTCCCTTCTTTCTAAAAAAATCTGCCAAACCCATTATATACCTCCCTAATATTTCCTTTTTCCAAAAAGTTTACCAAAGAATGAACTTCTTTCATTTAGATCTAAGAAAGGCACTTCTTCTCCTGTTAATCTTCTTGATATATTCATATAAGCCCGTCCTGCTAGGGAATCGGAGCCAACCAATGGTTCACCTTGATTTGTAGATATAACGATGTTTTCGTCATCAGGCACGACACCTATTAAATCAACTGCTAAAATTTCCATAACATCATCACTTGACATCATATCACCGCGTTTTACCATATCCATACGCAGCCTATTGACAACCAAATAGGTTTCATTCATTTCATTAGCTTCTAATAAACCAATGATACGGTCGGCATCCCTGACGGCTGAAACTTCAGGGGTGGTAACTACTAATGCCTTGTCCGCTCCTGCTATCGCATTACGAAAGCCCTGCTCAATACCAGCCGGACAATCCATTAATATGTAATCAAATTCTTCCTTAAGTTCTTCGGCTAACTTCTTCATCTGTTCCGGTGTAACCGAGTTCTTGTCTCTAGTCTGGGCTGATGGAAGCAAATAAAGGTTCGGATAGCGCTTGTCCTTAATTAAGGCATTACGAATCCGGCAATTACCTTCAATGACATCCACCAGGTTGTAGACTATTCGATTCTCCAGTCCCATGACAACATCAAGATTTCTTAGACCTATATCTGTGTCGATTAAAACAACCTTCTTTTCAAGCATTGCTAGCCCGGTGCCGACATTGGCAGTGGTTGTTGTCTTACCAACTCCACCTTTTCCCGATGTAACAACTATTACTTCTCCCATATCATATCCTCCAGTCCATTTTGGGGCAGTGCCTCCTGTAATACTCTTTATCTATTAACAAGCAGACTAGTAATAAGACTGCCTGTATATATTCTGTCTTTTATAGCCTTATATCATTAAGCACATTCTTGTTAAGCGGCTCAATATATATATTACCATCCTCTAAGAAAGCAATCTTTGCTTCCTTTATCGCATCCTTTACAGGCTTGTCCGGGGATCTGGCAATGGTATCGGCTATTCTTATCTGTGTCGGTCTCATGTCAAGAGCAACTACAAAGGAATTAGTATTTCCTGTTGCTCCTGCAAAGGCATTCCCCTTTAAAGACCCTAGTATAATAATATTTCCTTTAGATACAACTCTGGCTCCGTTATTTACATCACCTATAATGACTACACTATTCTCAAATTCTAAAGAAGCACCAGACCTTAATATACCCTTATAGAATTGTCCGGTGTTATTTTCAAGCTCCATAAGCTTTTGTTCAAGAGTTTTTTTGAATAGCTCTTCTCTTTTTGGATCGTTATCTATAACACAAACAATCTGCATATCGGTATTCATCTCTATTATATCCAGAATATCCTGTTGTTCTTCATTAGTTAGAATTCTTCCTTCAAAACTAATAGCCATTTTAGCATTTTCAAAGAATTTACTAGATTCCTTGAATTTTTCGGCTACCAGTTCTTTTAGCTCATCAAAAGCCATGTCAGGGTTAAGAACTATAACAATGCCATATTTATTACCTTTTATCATAACTGAATTATTAACAGATTTCATCGC
>SHOH01000200.1 GCA_004294845.1 Anaerolineaceae bacterium | reverse complement strand
CTTTGGCATTCTGATACATTTCATCAGAGAATTTATCGCATCTTTGCTTAATACTGGGATAGTCCAAAAATGCTTTATGTAATGCTGCCATTATGTTCGGAGTATCATCGGTTTTCCAATAAGCATCCAGAGGCTCCCCGAAATATTCTATTGATTTAATATCATCATAAGCAAAAGCAAATAAGGCCTCATTGGAGCTTGAAGGAGGAAAATCAATGGATATTTGTAAACGACCGCTTTTTGTTTCGGTTTCATCCTGGGAAGGAAGAACAGTGGTCTCTATATTTATATCGTCTTGCTTTTGTGCTGCAAGGTATAGATAACCCCAGTCTATCCTTATATCATCCCCGCTTTTGTTTAGTAACTGCTGGGGGAGGCTACCTACTTTACCCCAGGTAAAGCAATCGGTCTCACCATATGAGAATTGTGTATCCCATTGACCTTTATGATCGAGACATATTTCATCATCTGCTATGAAACGTAGAGAATATGTATGCTTTTTACCATCCTTAGCATTTACTAATACTGATACATAAGTAATAGGGCGAGAACATAAAATAGGATCTTCTAAAAGTAGCGGGGTCATAAATTGTACTTTTAGCTCTACCTTGTCTGTTGAAAATACATACTGTGTCGTTAGAGAATCAATCGTCAATTTCTCCTGTTTCATAGAAGTAAACTCCGAGAGTCCCATAAAGCAATATGAACTACCATCAAAATCCAAAATTCCTGTAATACGGTGAGGTTTATCAGACCAATGACGGGTCACTTCAGCATTGAGTTGATTACTCATAGACCAGATATTAAAATAGGGATCAACCGATATTAATGGGACAGCAGGTGCACGTAATTTCATAGATTAAGTTTCCTTTCTCTTATTTGCGGTATCGTTTTCATTCTATCATAGTTTATTAATAAATGCTATAAGTAAGATAACTATATTCACAAATCAGAGGTCATTTTATTACTCTATTAATCAAATTTTAATAATTATATAAGTTTGTTATAAATATCTAAACAAACATGAGTAGTATAATGATTATAGCCATAGATTTTTTTGGTATTTATATGTTATTTAGCTGTCAATAATGATATAATGAACCTAATCAATATTAAAATTTTACTTATTAGGAGGAGGTAATACCTCCCTTATATGTCACATAAAATTTTACTTATTAGGAGGTAAGATGAAAAAACTTATTAAAAGTATAATGATATTATTAATAGCTGTATTTTCTCTATTAAGCTTTCCTAACTATGCTTTGGCAGAAGAGGATTTGCTAATCACTAACTGGACAGTAGACGCATATTTACAGGAAAACGGTGATCTTTGGATTGCAGAGGATATTACTTTTGAATTCAAGGATAAATTTAACGGGGTATATCGTGATATAGTTCTAGAAAAGACCTCCGGTGTTTCTGATATCTTGGTTGCCATAGTAAATGGTGGCAGTATATCCGACTATTCACAGGTGACAAAGGCTAAGAACGGAGATCAGGATGTATTCACCCTAGAGGAAAAGAATAATAAGCTTATAATTAAAATATTTTCGCCATCAAAGGATGAGATAAAGACCTTTAGGATTAGCTATCTGGTAAAAGATGTCGCCATAAAGTATAAGGATACCGGCGAGCTATATTACAAATTCCTTGGCAATGAAAACGTAACTTCCATAGAAAGCTTTATAGTAAATATTAACTTACCATCTGAGGATAATAGTAACAAAGTAAAAGTTTTTGCACATGGACCATTAAATGGCAGGATTGATAAAATCAATAATAAGCTTTACAGGTTTAAGGTGGAAAAGGTGCCATCTAAAACCTTTATTGAGGGTAGACTATTGTTTCCTACAGAGTATATAGCAGAGTCTAAGAATATTCACAATATTGATAAATATCAAGACATAATTGATGAGGAAGCCGCACTTCAGACTAAAATCGAGCAGGACAGACTAAAAAGAGAAGCCAGTAGAAAGTTACTAAATAACATAACCTTGGCTGTAAGCGGCATAAGTATATTAGCTTTTGCAATAGCTCTGTATCAATCTAAGAGAAATATAAATAAGGAGATTCTTAATATTGAATTTAGGGATATTCCTGAAGATTGTACACCTGCTGTGGCTTCTTATATTACAGGTATGTTTGTCGGTAGCAATATTATTTTTGCGACAATTTTGGATTTGTTTAGAAAAGGATACTTACGCATACGCGGTGAGGATGAAGCCTTTGATGTACTAGATAATGATAACTTTGTTATTCATAAAACCAAGAATATAGATATGTCTTTAATAGATCATGAGAGATATTTTATGAATTGGTTGTTTGACGATATGGGTAACGGTGAAGAGGTAAGCACGAATGATATAAAATATTACAATAAGCATAGTGTATCTAAATCTCTTGAAAGACAAAGTACATGGAAGAAGAAAGTAAAAGCTGAAGCCGATAAATTAGGCTATTATGACCATAGTAAGTCAAAGCAAGGAACTATATTAATCATACTTTCCTTAGTTAGTATTATACTTGGAATTGTTACAGCGGTATTTGGCAGCATGTTTGCATTGTTGAATTTTGCTCTGGGCACTATATTATTAATATACGGTATATCCTTATTCTACAGGCTCTCGGATAAGGGGTATATACAATATAAGAAATGGATGAGCTTTAAGAAGTATATGATGAAGCATAAGCCAGACTTATCTAAAGAGGAAGCACTGGATTCACTAGATCCTACTCTTATATATGCATTAAGTCTTAATGTGATCAACAAGCAAAGGCTCTCTCATTATTATGACGAGGCTTATACTATGAACAGCTGGGTGTTCTGGTATATAATTTTTGCTAGCGGAGACAATAACTCCTTTAATAGAAGCATTAGAAATTCATTCGTAAGCTCCTCATCTTCATCCTCAAGTGGAAGCTTCTCCGGCGGAGGCGGAGGAGGAGCCGGCGGTGGAGGAGCAGGTGGATTCTAAACAGTAAAAAAGTTAGAGGCAGAGTAGATGCGAGAAATCCAATCTAAGCTGCCTCTTTTTAATGTGTAATAAATACGATATACTTAAAATATATAATGTTTTATTTTTGTATAATAACAGTAGTATAGGGTTCAAGAGTAAT
>SHOH01000199.1 GCA_004294845.1 Anaerolineaceae bacterium | reverse complement strand
ATAAAAATAGGGAACACCTAAGTGTTCCCTGTAATAATTATTTATTATTAGTTAGTTATTACCTGTTCTGTATCCTTATCAAACACATGAAGCTTTGACATATCAAAAGCTATCTTTAATACGTCATCAGGCCTTGCTGTTGTACGAGGATTTACACGAGCGGTAATATCAAGATTTTCATCAACTGAGAAGTATAGGTATACTTCAGCACCTAGAAGCTCATAAACTCTTACTGTTGCTTGAATTACTGCTTCAGGATAATTATTGATGAACATCTCTTCATCATGAATATTCTCAGGACGTATACCTATAATAACAGTCTTTCCTTCATAGCCGCTATCAAGAACCTTCTTAGCTTTACTCTCAGGAAGCTTTAAGGAATTGTTGCTAAATTCTACGAATACGTCATTACCCTTCTTTACAACAACAGCATCAGCAAAGTTCATCTGAGGTGATCCCATGAAGCCTGCAACGAATAAGTTCTGAGGTCTGTCGTAAAGGTTCTGAGGTGTATCAACCTGTTGAATTAATCCATCCTTCATAACAACAATTCTGGTACCAAGTGTCATAGCCTCGGTCTGGTCATGTGTTACATAGATAAATGTTGTCTGTAGCTTTTGATGTAGCTTAGAAATCTCGATACGCATCTGTACTCTTAATTTCGCATCAAGGTTTGATAAAGGCTCATCCATAAGGAAAACCTTAGGATTACGCACGATTGCACGACCCATGGCTACACGCTGTCTCTGACCACCGGACAGAGCCTTAGGCTTACGATCTAGTAAATGCTCGATGTCAAGAATCTTAGCAGCTTCATGAACAACCTTATCAATCTGATCCTTGGGAACCTTTCTTAATTTCAGACCAAATGCCATGTTATCATATACTGACATATGCGGATATAAAGCATAATTCTGGAAAACCATCGCTATATCTCTATCCTTAGGTTCAACGTCATTTACCAGCTTATCATCAATATAAAGCTCACCCTGTGTAATCTCTTCAAGGCCCGCTATCATACGCAGTGTTGTAGATTTACCACAGCCTGATGGTCCTACAAAAATAACAAATTCCCTATCAGCTATCTCAAGATTAAAATCTTTAACTGCTACTACGCCGTTTGGATATTGCTTCGTAATATTCTTTAAAGATACACTTGCCATTTCCAATCCTCCTATAGATTTCGTATGTTCTTGTACTAAGTTTATACCAGTATGATACACCATTTGATTTACATAAACCATATCCCATTTTAACAAAATCGGTTTTAACCTTTTGTTTAATTTGTATATTATAAGATAAATAAAGTATTTTTACCGATAATCTAATAATTATTTGTTTTATTTACTGTCTATATTCTATAAAGCCCTCACCCATGACCTCTCGAACATCGTTAACAATCACAAATGAATTTGGGTCTATTTTTTTAGCTATTTCAGTTATTTTAACTATTTCATTTTTAGAAACTACGCAAAAAAGCATCTTTCTATCCTTATTTGAGTACATACCTGTAGAGCTAAGTCCGGTTACTCCACGATCAAGGGTGGTCATAATCTCATCTGCAATCTTTATATATTCGTCAGAAATTATATATGCCATTTTTGCAAATTTTAAGCCCTCCAATATTCCATCAGATACTTTGGCAGTTATGAACACAGCAATAATCGCATATAATGCTTTCCCGATTCCGAATACCAACGCTCCTAAAACAATTATTGCTCCATCTATAAAAGTAAGAATGAAGGGTACTGAAATATGGCGTTTGTATCTATGGATTAGTGTTGCAAGCAGATCTGTTCCTCCTGTAGATGCAGATGCAGAAAACACCATTCCCATACCTACTCCGCTTATAGCTCCCCCCACAACAGATGACAATAATATATCATTAAATTGAAAATCATAAATCGGAATAATCATCAAGGCTATGATTAAGCTAACTGTACCTATAAATACATTAAACATCGTCTTTAATCCCAAAAGCTTTATAGCTATAATGAACAAAGGTATATTTACTATGACTGTAAAAATCCAAATCGGAAGACCACCTTCCCATATGAATTTAGTAATTTCCTTTACTACAATAGCAAGGCCTGCTATTCCACCTGTTACCAAACCCAAAGGCTCATATATCAAATTAATAGCCGCTGCCATCAAAATTGAACCAACAATAATGGTCACATACTTTCTGAATAATTTAATATTTTTACTTCTTATTTTTCTTCCAGACATTATTCAACCCTTTTGTTTCATAGCCTTTCATATTATTAGCCCTGCGTGCACATACTTTCTCGTTCTTTATATTCTACTTATAGGATTAGCTTTATTCACCTATATAAGTCTTAAGCTGCTTAGCGGCTAAAGATTCATCAATAGTATAGGCACTATTACTATCCACGCCGGCAATAACCTCAAAATGTATATTCTCTCCCGGTGTATTCAGATAGCTTTCCATATAATTAAGCTTCTCTTCAAAAGATAGATTTGATGTTATTTTAGTATATAGTTCATCTATATAATTGCGCAAGGCCGTTTCAGTATCTATTGTATGTAGATAGTCCAAAAAATCATCTGAAAATATTTCTCTCGGGAATATATTTTCTGAGTTTTGCTGATTATATACCTTCTGCCTAATAATCTCGGTTTCAAAGACAGTCTCGTATACGCTTTGTGGTACCACTGAATAATAGCTAATTTGGATATTAAGAAGTTCCTCAATCATCAATACTCCATATTCATATACTGTATCCTTAGGCAAATATCCTGTTATGGCAGATAGCTTAAGGAACCCTGGAATGGATGGCATAATCAGAACAAGCTTACGATGCAAGGTGTCCGATAATGTAAGCTGTGTCTTAAGTGGAATTGTGATATAGTAAAGCATCAGTTTCTCGCAGTCATATATCTCCAAAATCAACTTTTTAATATCTCCGCTTTCATCATCTACACAGAAGATTAGCTGCTTTGATATAACATCAATTCTAGCCTCGGTTATTGTCTCATCTTTTTTAACAGATGGAATGGTTTCTATCACCTCAATATCTCCCACACCGTAAAAATGTATCACAAGTTTGTAGCTGGCCACACTAATAAGAGCAAATAGAATGATAAAAAGAAGGGATTTTAAAAACCCAATAACAAATATTTTACCGGCACTTTTTCTCAT
>SHOH01000061.1:16447-17945 GCA_004294845.1 Anaerolineaceae bacterium | reverse complement strand
GGTAAGGGTCAAGTTAACTTAGATGATATACAAAAAATAGTTGATGAACTAAATATGATGTAATATTATAGTTACGATTAGTGTGTATCAAATGCTTATAATATGGTAGTAGAGCGAAATCGGAAAAAGCAATAAGACTTTTTCCGATTTTTTTGCTCAAAAACAAGTTATTATTTATCATTTTTTATATGAGCAGCTATTCATATATCTATTGACAAATATATATATAGTGCATATAATACTTATATATTCACTTGAACAATCATTCATATGAATATATAAGTTTTTTTACTATATTCGATTATTATTGAGTAATACAGAGATATATGAGATTAATTATAATGACAAGGAGGTGAGATATTGGTAGATAAATATATCACTGCAGACAGATGTGATTGTGAAGTTATTCATGAGGATGTGGTTAATAGTGTAAGAACAAAGATGCCAAAGGAAGAAACCTTATATGATTTGGCTGAATTGTTTAAGGTGTTTGGGGATTCTACGAGGATACGTATACTGTGGGCACTGGATGAAGCTGAGATGTGTGTCTGCGATATTGCTTACTTACTTAATATGACTCAATCGGCGATTTCTCATCAATTAAGAGTCTTAAAGCAGGCTAAGCTGGTGAGGAACCGAAGAGAGGGTAAGGTAGTATATTATTCATTAGATGATGAACATGTAAAGATGATTTTTGATCAAGGCTTAGTTCATATTAATGAGGATAAATAATAGCTATATATTTTTAGCTTAACATCTGAATACTTGTTCAAGTGTTCATGATAAAGAGCATAGACTATAGCTTAGATTACAAAGTGTTTATAAGATAGAGAGACAGATGATTAGAAGATAAATAATTCAATTAATATGATGGAGGATTAATACATGAAAAAGAAATTTATATTGGAAGGCTTAGGCTGTGCAAATTGTGCTTCCAAGATGGAAACAGCTATTAATAAATTAACAGGTGTTAAAGAAGCTACTGTGAATTTTATGACACAGAAGCTGATTATTGACGCTGATGAAGATAGAATGTCTGCAATTATTGAAGAGTCAGAAAAAATTGTTAAAAGAATAGAGCCTGACACAAAAATTGTGCAGGCATAATTCTTATACCTTTATTAGCATGAAGAAAGTCTAGAGGATGTGAGAACATGAATGAGAATATAAAAAGACGTCTTATACGAATTATAGCCAGCAGTGTATTGTTGGTAGCGGCAATATTAATAGATTCGACACAGGAGTGGGTAAAGATTGTATTATTTCTTGCAAGCTACATTCTAGTCGGCGGTGATATCGTTCTGAGAGCTATTAGGAATATTATCAGGGGAAAGGTGTTCGATGAGAATTTCCTTATGGCAATCGCTACTATAGGAGCTATGATTATTAGTGAGTATGCGGAAGGCATAGCGGTAATGCTCTTATACCAAATCGGTGAACTCTTTCAAAGTTATGCGGTTGATAAATCAAGAAAGTCAATTGCTGATTTGATGGATAT
>SHOH01000061.1:14566-16347 GCA_004294845.1 Anaerolineaceae bacterium | reverse complement strand
TTCAAAGTTATGCGGTTGATAAATCAAGAAAGTCAATTGCTGATTTGATGGATATCAGGCCTGATTATGCAAATGTTAAAAAAGAAGATGAGCTAATTAAGACCGATCCCGATGAAGTAAGGATTGGGGATATCATTGTAATTAAACCGGGGGAGCGTGTTCCACTTGACGCCAGAGTAATCCAAGGTTCATCTATGGTGGATACTTCTGCTCTGACAGGTGAATCTGTGCCCCGTATAGTGGAGGTTGGTAATGAGATATTAAGCGGATGCATAAACGTGAATGGACTCATAACAGCTGAGGTTACCAAGGAATACGAAGAATCAACCGTAAGCATAATCTTGGATCTGGTAGAGAATGCCTCTAGTAAGAAGTCTCAGTCAGAGCAGTTTATTACTAAATTTGCAAGATACTATACACCTATTGTTGTAGTTCTTGCAGCTTTACTGGCAATTATTCCTCCGCTATTAATAGAGGGAGCAACTTTTAGCGAATGGACATATAGAGCACTGTCATTTCTAGTGGTTTCATGTCCTTGTGCACTGGTTATATCTATTCCTTTAACCTTCTTTAGTGGAATAGGCGGAGCTTCTAAGAAAGGCATCCTGGTAAAGGGAAGCAATTATTTTGAAGCCTTGGCTAATGCGGAAATTATAGTATTTGATAAGACCGGAACACTGACTAAGGGTGTTTTTGAGGTTCAAGAGATTAATCCTATAGGTTTATTAAGGCAGCATAGCAAGGAAGAGCTCTTAGAACTAACCGCATATGCGGAAAGCTTCTCCGGTCATCCCATTTCACAATCAATTCTGAAAGCCTACGGTAAGGATATTGACCAAAGTAAAGTCACTGAGGTAGAGGAAATCGCTGGTCATGGAATAGAAGCAATGGTAGATGGAAAGAAGATTACAGCCGGTAATGCTAAGCTGATGAAGCTAAGAAATATTGATTATAATGACGGTGAGTTAATAGGTACTGTCGTTCATATTGCGATAGACGGTGAGTACGCCGGATATATATTAATAGCAGATGAGATTAAGAAGGATTCCGCACAAGCTCTTAAACAGCTAAAGAGCTCAGGTATAAAGCAAACCATAATGCTAACCGGTGATAATAAAGCTACTAGCCAGATGGTAGCAAATATGATTGGACTTGATAATGTGTATAGTGAGCTATTGCCGCAGGATAAGGTAGATAAGCTGGAAGAACTGCTATCACAGACGTCCGGTAAGGGTAAGCTGGCATATGTCGGTGACGGAATAAATGATGCCCCTGTTCTTGCAAGGGCGGATGTGGGAATTGCTATGGGCGGCTTAGGTTCTGATGCAGCCATCGAGGCAGCAGATGTGGTTATAATGACAGATGAACCCGCAAAGATCCCGGTAGCCATCAGGATATCAAAGAAAATAATTGGAATTGCCAATCAGAATATAATATTTGCAATAGGTGTTAAGATAGTAATTCTGATATTGAGTGCCTTGGGAATTACAAACCTATGGGCAGCCATATTCGGAGATGTGGGAGTGACAATCATATCAGTTCTAAATTCCTTCCGCGCTCTTAAAATCCAAGACTAAAGGGGCTGTTTCAAAAGATTATTTTAAAGGTTGCCTGCATTCCCATAATGCACCTTTAGGAGCACGCCGACTATGATTTATATGGTCAACAGCGGACAATGTTTGTCCGATGATGACATATAAATTATTAAAAGGTGTACTCATTACGGTGTGTGAGGGAAGCTGGCAACCTCTTAGTTTCTTTTGAAACAGCCCCTAGATCCT
>SHOH01000061.1:8182-14466 GCA_004294845.1 Anaerolineaceae bacterium | reverse complement strand
ATCCTGTTTTTATTTTGCGGCAGTCCCTTTAATATCAGTCTTGTTTCATAGGATAAACCTTAGCAATAGGCACAGAAAACATAAATCCTATACCGTTAGTTTCTATATCTGACACGACTTCTTGAATAACTCCCACAGCTTTATTAACCATCGCTTCATTTTCTAATACTGTGAATATGGTTTTACTGTAAGGATGAGTATCTCCAATCAACATGCGTAATGTGCTAAACAAGGGAATATCTTCATTATCACTGTTAGCTATAGCACTTCCCATCCCTTGGCTGTCAAGTATAGTTGCACCGCTGATTTTGCTTTCAACAAATCCTGAGAGAATATCCTCCAAATAATCTATCTCGTTTAATACAACAAACAAAGCATACATAGCTACACCTCCTTGTATGACTATATCATATTTAGCCATCTAATTGTGAGTTATTAACAAGATTTTTTTTCGACTTTTTATGTTTTGCTTCTATTCTATCAAGTCCGCCTATTTCTCCGGCTTTTTGAATTGCCAGCTTAGCAAATATAGGTCCTGTTACTTCATATATTAATACACTGAACATGATAATAGTACTTATCGCTATAGCATAATCCGGTAATTGTTGCCTGACAATTACAAGAAGACCAATTGATATACCACCCTGAGGAAATAATGCGTAACCAAGATTCTTTGTTACCATAGGATCTGCCTTAACCGATTTTGCGCCGACCCAGGCACCAGACATTTTTCCTGCTGCTCTGGCTATTACATAAGCTACACCTATAATACCTACACTTAATAAGATGCTTAAGTCAAGACTGGCACCTGCTAATGTAAAGAAAAGAACGTATACAGGGGATACAAAACTATTAACCGAATCAAATACTCTTTTTGAATTTTGCTTAAGATTAACCAAAGTAGTACCCATCATAATACATGTTAATAGAGGGGATAACCCCAAGCGAGTTGATAGACCGGCGGCTATACCTATCGCAACCAAAGTAACTACCTGAAGCTCGTCACGGCCTTTGGACTTCTTTGCTACAACCACAAGAAACACACCTAATATCAATCCAAGAATAAGAGAACCGCCAATCTCAACCAAAGGATTAATTATCATTTTATAGATTGAGAAATTTTCCTGCCCGCTTGTAAGAGTTGCTAAGGACATAGCTATTCCAAACGCTATAATACCAAACACATCATCAAGTGCAACCACCGGGAGAATTGTTTTAGTAAGAGGACCATGGGCTTTATACTGCTTAATAACAAGCAATGTTGCAGCCGGTGCTGTAGCGGCAGACATAGACGCAATAACTATGCTAAATGCAAAGGGTTGATTAAACACATAGTACATAACTGTAAATACTATAAATATAGCCCCAACCACCTCTGCAAGGGTAATAATAACAATAGATTTGCCAAGTTTTAACATGTCTTTTATTACAAATTCGTTTCCGATACTGAATGCGATAATTGCTAATGCCAATTCATTAATTACTGTATAAGCCTCAATATCCTGTGAGTTAATAAATTTAAAAAAAGATGGTCCCAAGAACAGACCGGCTAGCAGATATCCGGATACATTAGGAAGCTTAAATATTCTGGCCACCTTACCTCCAACGGCACCAACTAGTAAAACAATACTGATTTTTAGTAATAAATTCATTTCGTACCTCCACATCATATTATTGCCCTATGATGTTGTTTAACGCTTTGCTTATTTGTCTTGCGTCTGTCTGAATGTTTGCGCAATAAAAAAAGCGGATAAACTAACTCGTATAGAGCTTTGCCATTCGCTTGGTTATCTCCTATGGGATTAGCTGACGGGTTAGGGATACCAAGTTGCCCCTCCTAAAGACTAGGATTCACCCCAATAGATTGGGTTCCCCACTACCTTCTAGATATTCGGAAATGCCTATCTATTATAGCATAAAAGTAGTATAAGAGTCAAACTAAAAAAGTTTTAATAAATACTAAAAATATTGTAGTAAATATTATCGCATTAAAATATAGGAAAAACACATGAAATAAATAAAAGTACTTTCTTTATATAATAGTTTCGTTTAAAATAAACGTAATGAAACTATACTCAGGAGGTATACACTAATGAAAAGAAGGGACAAAGTCAATTATTATCTGGATTTGGCTGAGGTTGTAGCACAGAGAGGAACCTGTCTTCGCAAAAAATACGGCGCTGTTCTTGTAAAAAATGATGAAGTTATATCAACTGGCTATGTGGGAGCACCTAGGGGTAGAAAGAACTGCTGTGATATCGGAGAATGTATAAGATCAAAACTCAATGTCCCCAGAGGGGAACGCTATGAATTATGCAGAAGCGTCCACGCAGAAGCAAATGCCATTATCAGTGCATCCAGAGATAAGATGATTGGAAGTTCTCTATACCTTACGGGTATTGAATCGGATACAGGTGAATATGTTAAGAACGCTGTCTGCTGCTCAATGTGTAAGCGAATGGTTATTAATTCAGGCATCAAGGATGTGTATCTTAGAGATACTAAAGATGCTTATCGTCTTATTGATGTTACTGAATGGATTGAAAATGATGAATCATTAGAAGGCGTATTTGGCTATTAAGACAGATTAGGGATATGAGATTAGAGATAAGATAAAGATATAAGAGAAATTTTTTAAGAGAGGTGATATTAAATGGCAGGATTTTTCGGATTTGATTTTCAGAGTAAGAAAGAACGGGAAAAAAACTATCAAGAATATGCAAAGAAGATATTTCCCTTTGGAGATGCACAAAAGGAAAAGGTTTTGGAGATACTGAATGATCTATCGGCCTATAAGCAAGCAAATCAGCTTTTAATGCATTATATCCTAATTAAGGAGGCTATGATAGATTCGGAAGAGAAGGATTATAAGGCAATTGCCGAGAAAATTGAGAAAAAGAGGTATGCAAGGCTGACTCCTGAGATTAAAGACTGTATTCGTATACTTATGGATAAGGATCTTGCTATGGATGAGTCTTTAGATTATCCTACGGCTCAGGAACTTAAGTCCATAGTAGAAAAGAAACAATAACCTAAGAAGACCGGTCTTGATCGGATGGAAAAACGAGGTTAGAATTTAAATATAAAATACCAGGGGGAAATGTCATGGATGAAGGGAATCTATTAACCGGTGGTGTGGATAAATTAAATGAAATAAAAGAGAATCTTCTGGAGCTTCGTGGCTATCAAGATAATTATGAGAATCTTGTAATTGAAGAAGATAAAAATGAAAAGAGCATCCAGAGTCTTGAGAAGGCGGCATCGGATGAGGTTGGAGCTATTATTAAGAAGAGAAGAACCGAGATAGAAAACGCCTATGATAAGCAGCTTGATAAGACAAAAGCCAGTATAAAAAAAATTAAAGATAAAAGGGACAAGCGTAAGAATAAGAAGGTATCAGAACGAATTAATGAAGAAACAGCTTCATTGCAAGAGGAAAACCGTAGGCTTAAGCTGGAGGCAAAAACACTATTTAAGCAAAAACATGTTCCCTCTTATTGTAATACTAAGCTTTATTATGCCTTATACTATCCCAGATATTTCAGTGATATGGCAATAATATTATTTGCTCTTTTACTTACACTTTTGATTATCCCCTGCGGTATATACTTCTTTATTCTTCCCGAAGAAAGAATCTTCTACCTTGTACTTATATATATAATAACCGTTGTAATCTTCGGCGGTCTGTATCTGCTTATCGGAAATCATACAAAGGACAAACACAGTGATATTCTCAAGCAGATTCGTGAGTTGCGCCACGATATTATAAATAATAAGAAAAAAATCAAAGTCATAAAGAGGAACATAAAAAAGGATAGGGATGAAAGTGCTTACGGTTTGGAGAACTTTGATGTGGATTTAGAAAAGCTTGATAGTGAGGCAGCAGAGATTGCAGAGCAGAAGAAGGAGGCGCTTCTCACCTTTGAAAATACTACCACTCAAGTCATCACCTCTGAGATAAGAAAACAATACGAGGAGAAGATAACTAATCTAAAGGTAGATAATGATACGATAATTGCAAAATCCGCTCAGGCAGAGAGTAAGATAAAGGCCTTAACCTTAAAAATAGCCAGTGAATATGAGCCATTTATCGGTAAAGACCTAATTACCCTTGATAGAATAGAGTCATTAATTAATATAATTGAAGCCGGAAATGCAAGCAATATATCCGAAGCAGTGCAATTTTACAGACAGAACATGGTATGATTTTTAATATAATAGGATATCATTCTGTTCAATACACCTCTTTTAGAAGCTGAGATTTTAGGTGGCTAATACAATAGTTGATTGCGAGGCAGATTTGATCAGCCATGGACATGACAACATTTAATCTGGTTGTCTGTAGTAACATATGATCAAGCAAACCAGAGAAGTTTACGATACCAGTTATGAATAAATCACCAACCTCGGGAAGATCCTTGTCAACACCTGCACCCGGCTTAAGAGGACCTTCACCCAAGGTTATATAACCGATATGGTCCAACTTACCTAATGAGGCATCGATTGCAATGATAAAAGCATTATCATGCTTTTGGTTTATCATTGTAACGGTGTCTTTTAAATTCTTTGCATGTACCGGATGCTCTAAGGTGCCATAGATATGAATATTAGGCTGTCTAATATATTTTGATAATTTGTATCCGATTATTGGTCCCAGGCAGTCTCCTGTGGCGCGGTCAGACCCTATGCATAAAAAAATAATGTTTTTGTCATAAAGAGCATGTTTTTTAACTAATGCAGATAAAGCTAACCCCAATTCATAGGCTGAATTTTGCTCGTTAGAATTAAAGTAAACGATATGATTTTTGCTTTTAAAGAAAACGCTCATAATACCTCCATAATCATGTTAAACATAAGCTTAGGTTAAGTATTACCAAATACTTTAAAAATAGACATTCAAAACCAGACGAATATTAAAACCAAGTCTGAAAATATTACGAAATGTGCATATGACCCATCTTGGTTAGACGATAATACTCGAAAAAGAAACATATTTCCGGAGTATTGGTAGAACTATGAAGATAACTTCTTGTCTAATCGATACTAAATACGACATAATGTATGCTTGATTCATGCTAAGATAAGTAGAAAGCTGTGCAGTACGCTGGGATAACTTTATAAATGCAGCTGATAGGAGAGGGGCCTATGATTGAATCGGTATACAGCAATGATAATGTAGAAAGGAATCGGACAGATAGGATACATTCAGACTTTAGAATGCCAAAAAACATTCGTCAAATCGGGAAAAGTAGTAACTCCAAAAAGATTTACGTAGAAGATTATGTAATGACCTATACAAAGCAGCTAGCGGGAGAGGATTATTCTACATGCCGTATAGCGGTCTTAGTAGGCCAATATGTTAAACTTGAACAAGGCAGAGGTCTTTTTGTTTCCGGAGCGGTTGAGGTGGAAGGAATTGATTTGGCTAACGGTATTGTGTTTACTAATGATCACTGGACCGCCATTTATGAAAACATAAAAAAGTATTTTGTGGAAGCAGAAATTGTCGGATGGTTCATAGGTGGACCCGGCTATATATTGGAAGATAAGGAGCGGATTCTAAAGGCACATATTGATAATTTTGCCGGACAGGATAAGACCTTACTTACCTTTGATAACATGGAAAAGGAGGAAGCCTTTTATTTTTATGAGAACGGTTCACTTGGCAGACAGGAAGGCTATTACATATATTACGAGAAGAATGAAGAGATGCAAAACTATATGATAGAGAATAAAGAAAAGCCAAGCGAAGAAGAGCATTATGATGACAGAGTATCAAGAGAGATTCGTACTATCCTACAGAACAAGAAGCCTGCAGATGAGAATAAGAACATTAATTATCTGATGTATGCGGCGGGGACTTTGCTTGCAGTGATTATCCTAGTGGTAGGAGCTGCCATGTTAAGTAATTATGATCAGATGAAAAATATGCAGAAAACCTTAAATTCATTAACCGATAATCTAAAAGAGGTAGAATCGGTATTTTTAAAGAATGAAAATGAGAAAGTAATTTCTGATAGGCCAAATGAAACGACAACTGATACTCATGTAGATAATGAAGGAAGCTTAGATGTTGAAGTGGTTCCCGGGGGAGTATCTCCCTTACCAAATGAGCAGGTAGAGGACAACTCTGATACCAATCAGCAGGATGATAGTAAGAGTGCCGATAATGATGAGCCTGATAATCAGGAAACCTCTGTCGGGCAAAATTCAGATAATAGTGTAGAGGAAGAAGTCAAATACTATACTGTAAAAGCCGGTGATTCTCTGGCAGGAATTAGCTA
>SHOH01000061.1:2437-8082 GCA_004294845.1 Anaerolineaceae bacterium | reverse complement strand
TTAATATTTTTAATATCGAATTTCAGAGTGCTGCAGAATAATTAACCCATGTCAGAAAGGTTAATAGGCTTGTGGCACATTTTCTTTGTAAAATACATAGTGTCATAATTAAGAAAATGAGTTATAATGTACGAGATAAGCGAATCGGTTCAGCAAGCTGAACCTTTGGAGAAAGTCTAAGACTTTCGAGTCTAATCTGCTTATTTGAGATAAGAATCTATTCACAAGAGACAAAGACAATAATAGAGGGTCAGACTATTTAGAAGTGGGTGGACAAGCATTGAGGGATTTCGAGGATAGAAAAAGAAGATACCGTAGGAATCGAGTGATTATATTTTCATCGCTGTTGGTTCTTATTGTAATAATAGGGGCAATATATTTGATTAGATTATTCAATCGTAGCTATCAGGACTATGAGGTAATGGACAGGGTTACCAATACTGAGGAAAATCTTGGAGGTTATCTTGAGTATAAGGGTGCGATAGTCAGATTTAGCAGGGATGGAGCTGTTGCAGTTGATAATAAAGGAAATTTGCTATGGAATGGTTCCTATGAGATGACAGACCCTATTGCCGATACCTGCGATGATTATGTTGTTATAGCTGATAGGGGAGGTAAGCAGATTAATATATTTAATAAAAAGGGCTTAGCTGGAAGCTTTACTATGAATATTCCCATAGTAAAGGTAGAGGTCGCTTATCAAGGGGTGGTAGCCATCCTTATGATAGAAGGAGACACCTCTTATGTGGAGCTACGCAGTAAGGAAGGCGAGCTACTGGGTGAAAAGGTTACAAATATGATAAAGGACGGCTATCCTATGGATATCTCCATTTCAGATGATGGAGAGAAAGTGGCAGCAACCTATCTAAGTATCAACAAAGGTGAGATTATAAATAATATATTGTTTTTAAATTATGGTGAGGTGGGTAAGAATTTTACAGATCGTACTGCCGGTGCCTTAATCTATAATTCGGAGATAGTACCTAGAATTACATTTCTAGATAATGATACGATTTGTGCTTATACAGAATCCGGACTACTAATATTCACCATGGAGGAGATAGCAGAGCTTGTTAAAGAGGAGAGAGTCGAAGGTAAAATTAAAAGTATATTACATAATGAGAAATATACCGGACTTGTCCTTCAGGAAGAAGGAGAAAATGATTCAAAGCTACTTTTATATGATTTAAAAGGTAACAATGTGTTAGATATGGATCTGGATTTTGAGTATGAAAGCATATATCTTTCAGGTGATGAAATTATCCTGTATGATGATTTGACCTGCGTGATATATAAGACTGACGGCAAGGAAAAGTTCAGATATACATTTACTACAAATATCTCAGCTCTATATCCAATCAATAGTTTAGACCGTTATTTTTTGGCTAATCCACAGGAGATATTGGAGATACAGCTGGTGGAGTGAGGAGGTTTAAATCGGTGCCAGGCACCAACTTAAGTATTAACCAGGGCTGGTGCCTGGCACCGATCAGGTGAATTCTGGTACCTGGCACCGTAAGAAGAGGAGGTTTTGTATGAATTGGTTACTGATTATAGTTTTAGGAATTATCATTTTAAATGCTTTAATAGGTCGTAAGGTTGGACTTATTAAAATTATATTTTCATTATTTTCATTTATTATTGCATTAATATTAACCGTATGGATAAGCCCTACGGTAAATGGAATGCTAAAAAATAATGAAGCCTTTTATGAGAAGACAGCACAGAAGGTAGAGGATATGATTTTTGAGGAGCAGGCAGAGACTAAGGATGAGGATGATATGATAGAAGGCTTGCCTTTACCAAAGTCTATTAAGGAATCCCTTCAGGAGAACAAAGCAAAACAGGAAGATAATATAAAGGCATATATTACTGCCCATGTTACCGAAATTGTAATCAATGCCTTGGCATTTGTGCTTACCTTTGTGGTGGTGTTTGTTGGACTATGGATAATCAGCATCGCTCTTAATATTATCAGTAAGCTGCCCATATTAAATCAGCTGAATAAGATGGCTGGCTTATTGGTCGGTGGTTTGCAGGGTGTTATTGTGGTTTGGATATTATTTATACTTATAACCGTATTTAGCGGTAGCGATTTAGGAATGAGTGCATCACAACAGATTGAAGACAGCATAATATTAAGCTTTTTATATGACAAGAACTTTCTATTACATATTGTTTTGGATGCGGTAAATGTTTTTACTAATCCCTAGTAAATAAGGTGGGTATTGTTTGGAAATTATTATCTAGATGTCCTTGTTGTCTATACTTTCTTGGCGATGTTTTGCAATACTTATTAAACACTCTGTTAAACTGTGAGAAGCTTGTAAAACCACATTTCTCAGCAATTTCAGTTATTTTTGTATCGGTAAATAGAAGAAGTTGCTGAGCATTTCTCGTTCTCGTCATCTGTATATAATTAATCAATGTAAAGCCGGTAACCTCCTTAAACAAATGAGAAATATAATAGTTGCTTAGGTAGAATTTACTGGCTAATATGTCCAAGGATAATTCCTCTGCAAAATGATTGTGAATATAGGATGCAACAGAGTATATTTTAGATGTAGTTGTACTTTTGTCTTCCGGTTTATAACGATTCTCTTTTCTGAATTTATATATTGCACACAAAAACTCGGTAAATTTATTGTGAATAAAGAGCGTGCTTAGTGAGCTCTTGGCTTTTGATATAGAGAAAATATCATTTAGCAGATTATTTAGCACCTCTTGTTCCTTCGTATCAAAACGATAGATGGGTATTTCCTCTTCGAATATGCTCATAACCTGATTAAATTGCTCTCGTAATATATCAGCTAGTATAGGTATATTAAACTGTATAATCAAGCGCTTTCTAGGCGGCCCTTCAGGATATTCTGATTTGTGTAATATAGTAGGTTTTAGGCAGACGATGTCATATAGTTTTATACCATACAGATTCCCTTCAATAATATGATTTGCTTCGGAATCAAGTAAAATATGCATTTCATAAAAATGATGGAAGTGTTGAAATTCCATGTTTATATCATAAGATCGTTCGTCATAGTCAAAAAAATAATATAAATTATCAGAAGGACTACCAATCTCAACCAGATATTCTTTTTCATATAAAATCGTATATGACAGCATATGTATTCTCCCTCTTTTTGTATTTATTATAGCATAAAAAACAAAATATGCAATATTATGTCCGATAATCCGCAATTAATGCATAGATATTAAGTTAATTAATTATTATGATATAGATAATAAAATATTTAAATTACATAATGGTTTTATAATAAATACGAAACATTATTAAGATCATGGTAATTCAAGGGCATTAAAAAATATGGCGATATTACAATTATTGTGATTTGGGAAGGGCATGAAATATGAAGAGTATAAAATCTGACTCCGTATTAAATTATCAGGATGGTAGAAAAGAAGAGTTAAGGGAGTTAATCAAGGTAAAGTTAGAATTATTAATAAAAAGTTTTAAAGATACTCTATATGAAGATGATAAAACTTTTTTTCAAAATATGATTACAAACAATCTGGTTGGTGATGACATTAACAGATATAAGCACTGGGAATGGCCGCAAGGAGTTGGCTTGTTTGGTATTTGGAAGATGTTTGAAGAAACCAGAGAAGCAATGTATTTGGATACTATAGAGAAGTATTATGACAAACAGTTTATGATTGGGTTACCAGCGAAAAACGTAAATACCACGGCTCCCCTCTTAACCTTGGCTTACCTCTATGAGTACACAAATAAAGAAATATATAAAGACGTATGTATTGAATGGGCTAACTGGTTAGTTAATGACCTTCCTAAAACTAAGGAAGGAGGTTTTCAACATTTAACCAGTGACAGCTTAAATGATGAAGAGATTTGGGTAGACACCCTATTTATGACAGTCTTATTTTTGGCTAAAATAGGTAAAGTTTTAAATAGAAATGACTGGATAGATGAAGCTAAATACCAGTTTTTACTGCATATAAAATACCTATCTGATAGAAAGACAGGGCTTTGGTATCATGGATGGACATTTAATGGAATGCATAATTTCACAGAAGCTTTGTGGGGCAGGGGGAACTGTTGGATTACCGTAGCAATTCCTGAATTCTTAAGTATTATTCAGTGTGAGCCCAGTATGGAAAGATTTTTAGTAGAAGCCTTGCTTAGACAGGTGGATGCATTAGAAGCCTATCAAGATTCATCTGGAATGTGGCATACCTTAATCGATGATTCTACATCATATGTGGAGGCAAGCGCTACTTGCGGGATTGCTTTTGGGATTTTAAAGGCAGTACATATGGGGCTAATTGATAATAAATATGTGAAATGTGCGAACAAAGCAATTAATCCAATTCTTGATTTGATAGATGAAGAGGGCTTGCTTGGGCAAGTTTCCTATGGTACATATATGGGAAGAAAAACAAAGCAATATTACAAGGATGTAGAAATTCGTACTATGCCTTATGGTCAAACGATGGCACTATTGTTTTTGTTTGAAATGCTACGTTCATAAAAGCCAGCAATATAAATCACTATGAGGATGTTGTTAAACAAGGAGATATTAACATGAAGAAAAAGCTTATCATTTTTATTGACAGTGGAGATACCATAATCGACGAATCGACAGAAATTAGAGATGAGAATGGGATTGTGATTCATGCTAAGATGATTCCCGGCGCAGAAAATATGCTACGAACATTGTATGAGGAGGGATATACCATTGCTATGGTAGCAGATGGAGAAGAGCAATCCTTTACAAATGTGTATATGGAAAATGGATTGGGGCATTGTTTTAAGACAAGATCTATCTCAGAAATCGTAGGAGAACAAAAACCTTCAAGGAAGATGTTCGATGATGCCATGTTAAAAAACAATCTTACTGAAGAAGATAAGAAGAGAATTATCATGATAGGCAATAATGTAAAGAAAGACATATTAGGGGCAAATCAATATGGAATCACATCAGTATTAATTGATTGGTCGCCAAGATACGATATGATTCCCAAAAACGAAGAACAGACTCCAAATTATATCATTCATACACCTGAGGAACTATTACCTTTAGTAGAAAAGTTAAATTCCAAATTATAGCTAATATTGTTATAGAAGGCTACAGCAATTATTGTTACCTGGGGGATCTTATGATGAATCAAAGAGAAGTATCTATTGATAAACGTATAGAAATATGGCTTGATGAATTACAAAGACATATCTATCTACCCATGAGTAAATTAAACTTCGAAGCTTATTTTACATTGGATATGATAAGCTATCAAGAGGCTATGGCAATGGATTATCACCCTATTCATATAGGGGATGAATGGGGAAGAAAGTGGGAATATGGCTGGTTTCGTACAACTATTAAACTGCCCAAAAAGGCAAAAGGTAAATCTATATACATAAAGTTAGGCGTTGGCGGAGAAATGCTTGTGTATGTTAATGGCAAAGAAGCTGGTTCGGTGGATTTGCAACATGACGGCATTATGCTTACTCATAATGGAAGAGAAGATGAAACTTTTACGATTGTCCTTGAAAGTTATGGAGGCCATGGAGCCAGATTAGAGCATGGTGGGCCTGCGATACCTGAAAGAACAGTTATACCTGAACCGCCAGAATATCAAGTTAGGGTTGAAACCTCAACATATGGAAT
>SHOH01000061.1:0-2337 GCA_004294845.1 Anaerolineaceae bacterium | reverse complement strand
GGAAGAACCTTGTCTACTCAATTAGCTCTTATGGATGAATACAAGGAATACAAGTTTTTACTATGCGAGCCGGTAATTACTGAGAGTATTAAGAAGGATTATCCTAATATTTATAATCGAATAAAAGAAAAATTTAAGGAAGGTCAGATTATTCCTGAAGGTGGTATGTGGGTAGAACCGGATACCAATATTCCCAGCGGAGAAAGCTTAATAAGGCAATGCACATTCGGCAGAAGATGGTTTCTGGATGAATTTGGTGTGGAAACAAAACTGTTATGGCTCCCTGATTGTTTCGGTTTTTCGGGACAATTACCTCAGATTATGAAGGGATGCAAGATAAAATACTTTGCAACACAGAAACTTGCTAGAGCTCTGCAGGGACATGATAAGTTTCCTTATAACCATTTTTATTGGGAAGGAATTGACGGAAGCAAGATTTTAACGCATTTTTATAAGAAGAATAATTCAAGATTTGATCCTTATCTGCTGAACGAAAGATGGATGAAAGATAGGATCCAAGATGATTTTATAGATACTTTTTTATTTCCATTCGGATATGGCGATGGCGGTGGTGGTGCAACCAGAGACATGCTAGAATCCACAAGAAGAAGCAAGGATCTGGAAGGTGCACCGCGGACAAAGATGGAAAGTCCAATAGAATTCTTTAAAAGCTTGGAAGAAAAGAATACTGTTAGAAACCGTTATGTTGGAGAAATCTATTTACCTTGGCACAGGGGAATATATACAGCAGAAAGCTATATCAAAAAAGCCAATCGAAAGGCTGAATATGCATTAAGAGATTTAGAAATTGTCATAAGCTTCTACCGTATTATTTGCTTTGAAACTGAGAGTAATTATCTTAGCAAGGCAAGAAAGTTATGGGAAATATTATTATTCAACCAGTTCCATGATATTATTGCAGGAACATCCATCAGGCGTGTCCATGAAGAAGCGGCCGATGAATTAACATATGTAATAGAAGAAGCAATAAAGATAAAAAGATCATTATTAGATGAGATTTTTAGCTATGAAGGATTCGGGCACAGGGGTCAGAATGGTATCTCGGTTATGAATACATTATCCTGGAGTAGAAAAGAATTGATTTTACTTCCAGAGGAGATTGTGGTTCCATGTGATTTCAGTGGGAATATCCTACCTGTTCATATTGGGGTTGAGGGAAGGTATTGCATGGCTGAGATCCCGTCCTTTGGGTTGGCTTCAGTTCGTAATAAAGAGGGGGCAGAACCAATAATAGATGAAGGAAGCGTAAGAGCGACCATTAGTACTTTGGAAAATGCAATACTTAGAATAGAGTTTGATGCTTTGGGACAGATTATCAGTATTTATGACAAGGAATTAGAGATAGAGTATGCAGCATCTATATGTAATAAGTTTCGAATGTTTAAGGACGTAAATATTGAATATGATGCATGGGAGATAAGCCCTTATTATGAAGAGATGGAGATAGAGCTGGAAGGTAAAGCCCATATAGAGGTTATTGAAAAGGCTGGGTTATTTGCCACAATAAGAATAAGTAAAAGCTTGAATGGATCGTCTCTTACTCAAGATATTACTATGTACAGCCATAGTAGACGGGTTGACTTTAACACTACAATTGATTGGAAGGAAACACATAAGTTGTTGAAGGTGGAGTTCCCCGTTAATGTTCATGCTGAGGAAGCCTATGAGGAAATCCAATTTGGTTATGTAAAAAGACCGACGCATCAATCAAGAAATTATGATGCAGATAGATTTGAGGTATGCAATCATAAATATACCGCACTTAGTGAATCTAATAGAACCTTTGCGGTATTAAATGACTGCAAATATGGGGTTAGTACCAAAGAAAATGCAATATCACTAACTTTACTACGTTCACCGGTAATTCCCGATATGTATTCGGATAAGGGAGTTCATCAGTTTACCTACTCTATTTATTTAGACAACTGTAACTTCTATGAAAGTAATGTGATAAAAGAGGGGTATAGCTTGAATGCTCCTATTACTATAATAAACAATTACATGGTCGATAGATCCTTTTTTGAACTGACCAATAAGGATATTGTTTTAGAGACAATTAAACTAGCAGATGATCATTCCGGAGACATTATACTTAGGATGTATGAGTCTAAGGGTGGACATTGTCTCTGTGATATGGAATCGTATTTTACCATTCAATCTACATATGAAGTTAGCATGATTGAAACTATAGAAGAGGATTCAGAATTGTTACCTGTTTTAAAAAAGGACAAGAATAATTATGATTATTTTAAGATCCCTTTGTCATTTAGACCATTTGAAATTAAGACTATTCGAATAATAGCATAAGATCGTTAT
>SHOH01000198.1 GCA_004294845.1 Anaerolineaceae bacterium | reverse complement strand
CCCCGTTGTTTGTTGTGCATACTTTAATCATTTAGATTCTATACTCGTAAATTATCAAAAAGAAAAAAGGTCTCCAACCCGAGTTTGGCTTTAGGGAAATTTAAGAAATATTTTTTGTGTTAATTTTTTTCTTTTTGAAGAAATTTTTGTATATGATATGAACGATTTAGTGTTGACACTAAGGCAAATTTCCAACATACTTAACGTGTGAAAAAGTTTCTGTCTATTCTGTCCAAAATAGTTTTTTTCATTATAACGGTCGTTATTATATTGTTTATTTTATGTAAGTTTTTGAGATTTGGTTTTGCATGTAAAACGTTTGGAATAGCTGGACTTAGTGTAGATAGAAAAAAGACTTCAATTGTTTTTCATCCTGATTTAGACCCCTCAAAAAATTGTACCAGATTGGCGGATTTATTAGAAAAAGGTAGTAGTTTCATAGTACTCAGATCCCCTGATAACATATCACAAGATATGACAGTAGTATTACCTACAGAGGGCGGTGAGGGGGATTATGTCTTAACATGGCAACAAGGTAATATCATGCAGTGGAAGGATATTACCTCTATTGGTGGTATTAGTGATTTGATTCAGGTGGTTATTGATAATACCGATTTTAGCCAGTACTTTACAGAAGACTCTGGAACAAATGTCATACAATGTGATACTAGCCCTTGTGTTGTTCAAAACCCCTTGATGACAGATATAGATTTTGAAGATATTAATATTTATGGGGCGCTCCCTCTTAAGAATGGTGGTACAGGGTCAAAACTATCTAATCCAGATGAGGATAAAATATTATTTTATGATGCTAGTTCTGGTAGGGTTCGTTGGTTAACGGTTGGAAATAATTTAAAAATAAATGACACAACTATAAAAGCAAAGGGATCTACATCAACTATTCCTGGTAGTACTGCAGTTTCATACACGGGTGATATTTATACAGCTGGTAATGGCCTTACAGTTTCGGGATCGGAAGTTGGGCTTGGGGGTGTTTTGTCTAGGCACACTGTAATAACCCAAGGTGATCGTAATATGATCCACAATTTAAACGGATCTGGGGCTTTTATAGTGGAAGATTCTTCAGCAGGAAAGACATTACTTAGCATAGATAGCTCAGGCTTGTTAGGGGTTGGGGTTTCTGATCCTTCTGCATATTTAGATGTAAAAGGTTCTGATGTCACAACATCTTCTATCAGAGTTAGGCCAGGGTCTAAACCAACATCGCCTAATACCGGTGACATTTATTCCGATGGTATAAATATTTATTTTTACAATGGTTCTTCCTGGGATGATCTTACAGCTGTATCTTCTTCGGGAGATGTTCTTCCAATAGGCACGGAAGGACAGATGTTATACAACAATGCAGGAAATTGGGTAGCGTTTTCTGGGTTACATTGGGATGACACCAACAATAGGTTAGGTATAAACACAACATCACCTTTAAGAACACTTCAAGTTGGTGGTTCCTTGCAAGCGCAAGATTATTTTTCAGATGATGGTACTCAGGGAGCAGATTCCACTGTATCGGGTTTAGTGTTTAAAGATGGTTTGTATACCTCAGGATCTATATCTGGTTTTCTAGCACCGTCAGATATAGGGGTTACGGTTCAGGCATATAGTGGAGATACCACCCAGCTTGGTTCGACAATTGATTTGGATACATCTGAGGTATCTGGAATTCTTCCAGTTTCACACGGAGGAACAGGTCAAGCATCATTTACGTCTGGAAGTATTCTTGTAGGGAATGGGACAGGTCCTGTATCCATGATAGCCGGTTTTCCTGGCCAGCTTTTAATTATAAATTCTTCTTCCCAACCCAGTTTTGCAGATATGTCTGGGGACGCCTCTATATCAGATACTGGTGTATTAAACCTTGCCACAATCCCTGGCCTTACATCAGGCACATATGGATCAGCTAGTGCAATACCAGTTCTTGGAGTAGATTCAAAAGGTAGGGTCATAGTTGCTTCATCAGTTGCTGCAAACTTCCAACCATTAAATTCAAACCTAACAAATATTGCATCCTTAAGCCCTACATCTGGATCACTAATTATTGGTAATGGAACATCATGGGAAACTCAAAGTGGTACTACACTACTAAATACACTAGGAGCTCAAGCTCAACTTAATGGCACAGGTTTTGTTAAAGTATCAGGTACTGCAATCTCATATGATAACTCCACTTATCTTACAGAAGAGGTAGGGGACATATCAGCAGTATCAGTTGGATACGGTCTTTTAGGTGGAGGAACTGCAGGTGATGTATCTATATCATTAAACTTGCCAACATCAGGTACATCATCAAATACATCATCAAACTCAGGATTAGAACTTACATCATCAGGCCTTTCTCTTATTAGAGGGTGTGTAGATGATGAAGTACTATCATGGGATGCTTCATCATCAACATGGAAATGCTCATCAAAGTTAGTATCAGGTGGGGTAACTGGATCAGGTGCCGCACATCAAGTAACTTTATGGAGTGGTTCATCAAACATCACAGGTTCAAACAATCTATGGTTTGATAGTACAAACCAAAGACTTGGTATTGGAACATCAAACCCACTATACAATTTAACAGTTAAAGGATCTATCCAAGCAGATGATTACTACTCGGGTGATGGTACTCAAGGTGCCTCATCTACTGTCTCGGGTCTTGTTTTCAAAGATGGTCTTTACACCTCAGGTGCCATAACAGGCTTTATTACAAATGAAACAGATCCTATATGGACCGCTGCAGAGCCTTCATATTTTAATCTTTCACAAAATGAAGTAGTTACAGGAATACCTGCTTTTAATGGAGGAGTATCAGGTACCTCTTCTCCATTTACAGTTGATTCAAATCATCTTGTTTCAAATCTAAATGCAGATCTTTTGGATGGTTACCATGCCACTAACCTTCCATACCTATCAAGTGAGACATATCTTGGTACTGTTACAACTGTTCGATCAGGTTCTGGAATGTCTTTTAGTGATATTACATCTTCAGGTTATGTTAATCTTGGAACACCGTCATCAATATCATCAACATCAACAAATCAAGTTACAGCCACATCTCACACACATGAGATCATCTCTTATGATCTATCAAATAATTCAGATGACATTGTTTTAACAGGTTCTCCTAAAATACTTGGTTCATCATCAGCAACAATGTCTCTTGCCACAATCCCTGGCCTTACATCAGGCACATATGGATCAGCTAGTGCAATAC
>SHOH01000060.1:14244-18196 GCA_004294845.1 Anaerolineaceae bacterium | reverse complement strand
TCTGAGATGCCACTTTTATTGTAAGAGCTCTGACTAGATTCGTCAACTAAAAGCGTAGAAGTTGTTGAATAGGACGCACTTTCCTATTCAATAAAAAATCGCCGATTAAGATACTATCCTAATAGGCGAAATAATTCTTATAAGTTATTCTTATTCAAAACCAATGAAAACTTAACTATCTTGAAACATTGCATTCATGAACTCTCCCGGTGATAAATTAAAAGAACCCAATTTAAGTTCACTATCCTCATATGTAAGAATGCTTATGCAAGCATTCTTTAGCCGGGTCTTTCCGGAACCTTCCTCACCCTCAGACAAGACCGTGATCACGGAATTAATTGCTGCTCCGTGAGATACCATTACAATATCCTGGCCTTTAAACTTTCTTGCATATTTATGGATACAATCTATAAGTCTTTTACTGAGCTTATCCAGTGGTTCCATCGTTTCTTCATATCCAAAGGTATCAAAGTACTTCCTTCGGTCATAGGTCATACCTGACATATCACCAAAATCTCGTTCTATCAACCCATCGTCTATAATAAGCCGAGCAGCGCTGTTAGTACTATTTGATATAATGTTTGCGGTTTCTACAGCCCGAATAAGAGGACTTGAAATTATAGTCTTTATATCTGTGTTTTGTAAGGCAGAGGCACATTTTTTTGCCTGCTTTCTTCCTGTTTCATTAAGAGGTATATCCTCCCTGCCTTGGACCTTTCCAATAAGGTTCCAATCAGTCTCTCCGTGGCGTATTAGGTAGATGTTCATGTTCAACCTCCATTAGATGTTTGAAGTAACCACTTTCCCGTTAGTTGCCAAGATTTTTGTTACCTGCTCCATAAGCTCCTTGCTTGGCTCCTTTGTATCAGTTAACTGATAATCAATTCCCAGCTCCTTCCATTTGTACTCACCCATCTTATGAAATGCCAGAAGCTCTATTTTCTCTACATTAGGATAATCATCAAGATATGTTGAAAACTTCCTTATACTATCCAGATTATCAGTAAGTTCAGGAACTACAACATATCGTACCCATGTTGCTATATCTTTCTCTTTTAGATAATCCAAAAATTTCAAAGTAGGGCTTAGTTGTACTCCGGTTACAGTCTTATATACAATCGGATCATAATTCTTGATATCAAGCAAAACCAAATCCGTATAATCCAAAAGTTCCTTAACTGTATTATTAAGTATGAAGCCGGAAGTGTCTAAAGCTACTGATATACCTTTACTCTTACATTTTTTGCTTACTTCCAAGAGAAATTCTGCCTGAAGTAAAGGCTCTCCACCGGTAAAGGTAACGCCACCTCCTGAATAATCCATGTATGATTTATATTTAATTATTTCTTCAAATAATCTATCAGAGGTGTATTCATTACCCTTATTCACATCCCAGGTGTCCGGATTATGGCAAAACTGACACCTTAGGGGGCATCCCTGCATAAAGACCACAAAACGTATTCCAGGTCCATCCACAGTACCAAAACTTTCTAATGAATGAATTCGCCCAGGCTTTATCATACGCCATTCTCCTTTCTACATGCTCTATATTATAATTTTTAGAGCGTAGAGTTAAAACAATATATACCATGTATTTAGCAGATTAGGAGCTCAAGGGCTGCTAATTCGCGAATTATCTCTCGTGGAAGGTACGATGAATAACATCAAGCTGCTGTTCTCTGTTCAGCTTTATAAAGTTAACTGCATAGCCGGACACACGAATTGTCAACTGCGGATATTTTTCCGGATGCTCCATAGCATCCATAAGAGTTTCACGATCAAATACATTGACATTGATATGGTGTCCTCTACTATGGAAATATCCATCTAATAATCCTACCAGATTCTTTACTCTGTCATCAACATTCTTTCCTAAAGCCTTTGGAACAATAGAGAATGTATAAGAAATACCATCCTCTGCATGCTTATAAGGCAATTTAGCTACGGATGCCATGGATGCTATTGCACCATTCTTATCTCTGCCATGCATAGGATTTGCACCGGGTGCAAAGGGCTCTCCCGTCTTTCTGCCGTCAGGTGTACTTCCTGTCTTCTTACCGTATACGACATTAGAGGTTATGGTCAAGACTGAGAGGGTATGCTTAGCGCTACGATATGTCTTTACCTTACGAAGCTTATTCATAAATTTCTCAACTAATTCTACTGCAATCTTATCTACCTTGTCATCATTATTTCCATAGGCAGGATAGTCCCCTTCTATTTCATAATCTACCACAAGACCGTCTTCATTACGTATTGCCTTTACCTTAGCGTATTTTATAGCTGATAAAGAATCTGCAACAACTGACAATCCAGCAATTCCACAAGCCTCGGTTCGAAGAATTTCAACATCATGCAGCGCCATTTGAAGCTTCTCATAGTTATATTTATCATGCATATAATGAATAACATTCAGTGTATTTATATATAATTCAGATAGCCAGTCAAGGGTCTGATCAAATTTTGACATTACCTCGTCATAGTCAAGATATTCACTTGTAACAGGAGCAAACATAGGAGCAACCTGTTCTCCTGACTTCTCGTCCTTACCTCCGTTAATAGCATAAAGTAATGCCTTAGCCAGGTTTGCACGAGCACCAAAGAACTGCATCTGCTTACCAAGTCTCATAGCGGATACACAGCAGGCAATTCCATAATCATCGCCCCAGACCTCCCTCATAATATCATCACTTTCATACTGGATGGAGCTGGTGTCTATAGAAACCTTTGCACAGTACTTTTTAAAGGGTTCAGGTAAGAATACAGACCATAATACCGTAAGGTTAGGCTCTGGTGCAGGTCCCAAATTATACAGAGTATGCAGGATTCTGAAGCTGCTTTTCGTTACCAGGGTTCTTCCATCCAGACCCATACCACCGATAGATTCTGTTACCCAAGTAGGATCACCTGAGAACAAATCATTATAATCAGGTGTACGTAAAAAGCGTACCATACGAAGCTTCATAACAAACTGGTCAATCAGCTCCTGAATCTCTTCCTCAGTAATTACTCCATCTTTTAAATCTCTTTCATAATATATATCAAGAAAAGTAGATACACGACCAAGGCTCATTGCAGCACCATCTTGTTCCTTTATGGCTCCAAGATAAGCAAAATAAGTCCACTGAGTGGCTTCAAAGGAATCCTTAGCGGGATTACTGATATCATAACCATATGAGGCAGCCATCTCCTTCAGCTGCTTTAAGGCTTCAATCTGTTCTGATAATTCTTCTCGTAAGCGGATATCAGGGGATCCAAGGGTTAGATTTTCCAGTAGCTTTTTCTCATGTAGCTTCTCCTCAATAAGAAAATCCACACCATAAAGAGCAACCCTTCTGTAATCACCGATTATTCTACCTCTTCCATATGCATCTGGAAGTCCGGTTATGATACCGGTATGCCTTGCTTTTCTCATGGCATCGGTATATGCGTCAAATACTCCGTCATTATGAGTTTTTCTATTTTTGGTATATATTTCCTCTGTGGTTTTATCAAGAGTATAGCCATAGGACTCTAGTGCTTTCTTAACAACTCGAATGCCGCCATTAGGCATAATACCTCTTTTTAGAGGCTTATCAGTCTGAAATCCAACTATTACTTCATTATCTTTATCTAGGTATCCCGGACCAAATGTTGTTATGGTAGAGGGCTTTGAGGTCTCAGCATCAATTATTCCCTTCTGGTTTTCTAACTGCATCAGTTCCTGAGCCTTTTCCCAAAGCTTTAATGTCCTTTTTGTAGGACCTACAAGAAACGCATCATCACCCTCATAGGGGGTATAATTATGTTGTATGAAGCTTCTTACATTTACATCAGTCGTCCAGCTTCCCGTTTCAAAATCATGCCATTCTTGTCTCATTTTACAAAACCTCCTATTTAATTTAAATATATATATCAGAATTTAACGGAGGTTTTACCTCCTATATAAACTATATTATTTAATTACATACAA
>SHOH01000060.1:9878-14144 GCA_004294845.1 Anaerolineaceae bacterium | reverse complement strand
GAATTTAACGGAGGTTTTACCTCCTATATAAACTATATTATTTAATTACATACAACGGAGGTTTTACCTCCTATAAAAACTACATCATTTAATTACATACAACGGAGGTTGTTTCTCCTTATAGGAAATCATAGTTTTCCTATCTTATGTTGTTTATTATATAATTTTAGATAGTTTATTATTATAAGTCAATGGTAATTGATAATAGTTATCAATAAGATTTTATTAATAAAGTATCAATTATGCACAATTACTGTTCATTATCCTGGCAATAATTTCTTCTTATATTTGCCTACTATCAATTTAACCTCAATAATAATACATGACTATAATTATTAAATCAATGATTCAAATCACATTCCATTTTTATTATAATCAAAAAATAGATTCAGACCGATATAATAAATATCACACCTATAGTATTATAGAAAAATAAATAATAGATTCAAGACTACAAAAGTCCTGTCTAATTTGAGGTGAATAACTATGGAAATAAATGAATATAGACCTAAACAAAGCAGACTGCACAAAACAGCAGCTTCCGAGTATGAAGCATCCCAGGTAAAAGCACAGCAAATCAAGCCTTACCTACAGGATCAAAAATCCGTTCAGATTAACAAAAATGAACACCCTATTATAAAAGGTGAGATTATAGATTTGCGATATCAGGAGGTAAAGATAAGATTAGATCCAAGCGGTCAGATAATTAATGCAAAACTGTCCGGTGAACTTCCTCTTTCCATTGGACAAACGGCAGAATTTGAGGTGTCTGATGTGATCGATGGGCAAATTACCTTACGATATATAACTACAGGTAACTTGCCAATGGTTGATATAATCCATAAGGCCTTATATGCCTCCGGGCTTACAATTTCGGAAAGAAATCTTGCTATTGTAGAGGAGCTTCTGAATTATCAAATGCCTGTGGATAAAAATACAATTCTTCAGCTAATAAAACTAAGCACGGCTTATCCGAATGTAAGTCTTGCTACTCTTATTTTGATGCATAAGAACAGCTTACCTATTAATATCGGTAGTATTGCTCAATTCGAAGCATATCAAAAGGGTATACACCAAATCCTTAACCAACTTAATTCCCTTATAGGAAATATTAATAGCATTGCATCTGATAACTCTATAGAGGTAATGGATCAGGCTAATTCACAGGGTAATATTAAATCAGATAGTATTCCTTCAGGTATTATTCCTCCGGCTAATCTATCTTTAGATAAGATTCATACAAACAATACTCATCTAAATTCTGTTCTTAATCTACACAAGGAGCTTCTTACTCTTCTAATAGATGAAGAAAGCAGACAGGAACTCATATCTCCTGATGTAACTATAGGACATGTTCTTTCTGACAATGAGCTGATACAGCTTAAGGATACACTTATCATTAAAATAAATGAATCGACATATTATAGCGGAGAAATAGCAGAAAATTTTAAATCCCAGCTATCAAATGGCTCTATGACTTTAGAAAGCCTTCTTTCTATTGTTCATGACTTATATGGTAGTGAAAGCTTACAGCCTCATGTAGAAAACTCTTTACTCTCAACCCGTATAGCCAGTGCTTTTATAAGTATGTCTGAACAGCTATCCTATACAGCTAGGGAGAAGCTTGTGCATTTACTAAAATCTGATGCTTACCGAGAAATTATAAGGGAAACTCTTCATAATCGGTGGACATTGAGCCCTAGTGAGCTCACCCTAGAAAACAAGGTGAAGGAGTTCTTTCGCCGTCTTGATAAGGATATGGAGCAACTAGATAAATTAAGCGAAAATTATAAGATGCCTACTACCTTGGATTTTAAAGCATCAATAAATAAACTGCAGGACAACCTGCAGTTTATGAGAGATTTAAATGAATTGCTTTTATATATACAGCTACCTATTCGACTTACAGAAGAGGATGTTCATGGAGATCTATATGTATTTACACGCAAGAACAAAAAGCATGTTGATACAGATAGGCTAAATATCTTGCTTCATCTGAATATGGCTAATCTCGGTCCTATAGATATTCATATGTCTATGCTGAACCGTCAGCTTAATGTGGTATTTTATCTGGAGAAACCATCCGAGCAAATAATATCTAAGCATTTGCATGAACTTGTCGATGCACTTAATGACAAAGGGTATCAGCTTCAGGCAAGAACACAGATATCGGATAGCAAGCCAGATTTTATAAGAGATATTTTACAAGAAGATGCACCCAGTTCAAACCCCCATCGATATACCTTTGATATCCGGGCATAGAATTAGACTTATGCTTCTTCCTCCAGCCTATAACCATAATTATCAAAAATAAAGGACAGTATTTCCGGCATTCCCACAAATTCGCATCCATACATAGTTAATTTATCATTAATAGGTTGACTCCTGATAATTTTTACAACACTATGCAGTGTCTCTTTATCTCCGAGGTTTATACTGGCATTAAAATAATATCCTATGGGAAGCGTACTTTCTGATCTAAACCCTATTCCTGACATAGAAATATTTAAGACCTCAATAGGTGCATTTATATTGATGACATGCACATAATCCTGCTTATAAAGATCGCTAATTTCCAAGGACAACTTAATTGGCATCCTTTTTGACTTTCTTTTCTCCTCCATTATATAACCTCCATCATCTCTTCTATTATCAAATATACCTTATATATTGATTCCATATTGTATTGTAATAGAACCTGTTTTAGCCTTTGCTTCTTATATTATAGTATAATAAAAATGAAATAACAATTAATTCTCAAGCATCTCTTTAAGAATTGTGTTTACTAAAGCAGGATCTGCCTTCCCCTTCATAGACTTCATAGTCTGTCCAACAAGATTATCAAAGGCTTTAGTCTTACCATTCTTATAATCAGATACTGATTGTGGATTATCTTCAAGCACTTTCACTACCACCTTGCGAAGCATTTTATCATCGGATATCATCTCAAGTCCATGCTTTTTCACATAATCCTCCGGATCCACATCCTCCAGAAATGATTTCTCAAATACTTCCTTTCCTTTAATGCGGTTAATCCTTCCCTCTTCTATCATTAGAATTAATGTTGATAATCTCTCCGGTGTAAGGCATATATCCCATGGATCTATATAATTATCCTTAAGTATTCGCATTCCTTCTACCATTAGCCAATTGGATACTTCCTTGGGAAGATTACATAGCCTAGTTGCTCTCTCAAATAAATTCGCAATTTCCTTAGAAGAAGTAAGTACTCCCGCTTCATATTCTGATATACCGTAATCCTTTTGATAACGAAGAATCTTTTCATCTTGAAACTCGGGAAGCAAAGCCATTAGTTCATGAATCCATTCATCCGATATCTCCAAGGGTGCAATATCAGGCTCGGGGAAATAACGATAATCATCTGCCTCTTCCTTTAATCTCATCCTTACGCTTTCATTTTCATTATCATCCCATCTCCTGGTTTCCTGATCTATTAGCCCACCGGATTGTAAAATATCAATTTGTCTCTTACTTTCTCCTTCTATTGCTCTACTTATAGCTTTAAGAGAATTCATATTCTTTATCTCTGTTCTGGTTCCAAGTCTTGTATCTCCAACTTCACGTACCGAAAGATTAATATCTACTCTCATGGATCCTTCCTGCATCTTACAATCGGATACACCGAGATACCTTAGCATCGTTCTTAGCTTTTCTAAATATGACTTTACCTCTTCGGCCGACCTCATATCAGGTTCACTAACTATTTCAATCAGAGGAACTCCGGACCGGTTATAATCCACCAGAGTCATATTTTTATCAGAATCATGAATCAGTTTTCCTGCATCCTCCTCTATATGAAGTTCGTGGATACCTATAGACTTACTTTTATCATCTGTATCAATAGTAATTCTTCCGTTTCTTGCTATAGGAAAATACAGCTGAGAAATTTGATATGCCTTTGGAAGATCTGGATAAAAATAATTCTTCCTGTCAAGTATAGACTTCTTTGATATAGTACAATTAAGAGCAAGTCCGACTAATATGGCATACTCCACAACCTTTTTATTTAAAATCGGCATTGCTCCCGGCATACCGATACATATAGGACAAGAATTTGAATTTGGTTTTTCACCGAACTTTGTAGAGCAAGCACAAAAGATCTTAGATGCAGTAGATAATTCCACATGCACCTCCAGACCAATAACTGTTTCATACCGTTTCATATAAAATTCCTCACTACTCATATGTATTCTATGTAATCTATTTGTAAGCTTCCAAAACTCTATAAACAGCATATAATTATAC
>SHOH01000060.1:0-9778 GCA_004294845.1 Anaerolineaceae bacterium | reverse complement strand
ACTAATGCATCTCAATAGGTGCATGATGTTATACTCGCTTTGCACAGATGACCATGTAATTTGCTAGAAGGATTTTGACACACCTTCAGTTTACTAGTGTTCCAGGTCGTTCGTATGGTCTTGTCTGCTCGAAGGAATAAGCGGCTTGAATTAATGCTTTTTCTCCGAATTTCTTACCGATAAGCTGTAGTCCTATAGGCAGTCCCTTCCTATCCTTTCCGCAGGGAATGCTTACTGCGGGTAGTCCTGCCAAATTAACAGAGACATTTAGTATCTCAGATTTTTGCTTATTCTTTGACGATGAATAATCATCACTTAGAAGCGGAGCTGTATTCGGTGATTCTGGACTTAGGAGAATATCATATTTATTAAAGGCTTCATCATAGGTCTTGCTTATAATAGTGCGTATCCTTCTGGCCTTATTATAGTAAGCTTCGTATTTGTCGGAGCTAAGCATATATGCACCCAGCATTATTCTTCTTTTTACTTCATATCCGAATCCTTCCCCTCTGGATTTCTTGTATAATTCATCAAGTCCATCATAATCACCTGTACGATGGCCATACCTGACTCCGTCATACCTTGATAAATTGGAGCTGGCTTCTGCACAGGAAATAACATAATATGCCTGTACACTATGCCTTATCTCATCCAAATCGAATAATTCTACCTTAGCACCCATATCCTCAAAGGTCTTTAATGCTCCCAGAAAGCAGCTTCTTATATCTTCATCCAAATCCTCATCTAGATATAGCTTCGGAACACCAATCTTCATGTTCTTTACATCATCTACAAGAGCACTGCGATAGTTATACCTTCCTTGCTTTATTGATGTTGAATCCTTAGGATCATATCCTGATATAAGCTCTAGGATGGAAGCGCAATCAGAGATATTCCTACCCAAAGGCCCTATCTGGTCAAGCGAGGACGCTAATGGTATCAGACCATATCTTGAGACAGTGCCATAAGTAGGCTTAAAGCCTACCAAACCGCAATATGCCGCAGGCTGTCTAATGGAACCTCCGGTATCAGAACCTAGCGAAATAAAAGCCTCCTCAGCCGCTACAGCAGCCGATGAGCCTCCGCTGGAGCCGCCTGGTGTATGATCTCTATTCCAAGGATTTTTTGTTTCTCCAAAATAAGAGGTTTTCGTAGTGCCTCCCATAGCAAATTCATCTAGATTTACTTTTCCTATCAGGATAGCTCCTGATTTTTTTAACCGTTCAGTAACCGTAGCATCATATGCAGGAACAAAATCTGCAAGCATTTTTGATGCGCAGGTTGTCTTTATTCCTCTGGTGCATATATTGTCCTTTATTGCCACAGGAACACCCGCCAAAGGCGAGTCCTTAAGCTCTCCATTATCGATTTGTCCTTGTACCTTTATCGCCTGCTCTTTTGCTTCGTTTTCTGTTATGGTTATATAGCTGTTATATAGTGGTTCTCTCAATTTTATTGCTTTTAGCTGTGCTTCTACAACTTCCTGAACGGACAGCTCTTTTGCTTTTATCTTTTCTGCCACTGTCATTGCCGACATTGCCGTTATTTCTTTCATTGTAACCTCCGACATATTTTCTGATATGTTTACCATGGACTAATCTGCTTAATCGTGGAAAATGGGGGGAACCACATAATAGTCACTCATACTTTCAGGCGCATTTTCATGCAAGCCTTGTCCTGCCTTAGCATTACTTGCTACATCCTCTCGGAATACATTTTTTAAATTATGAATGTAAGACATAGGTTCTTGACTGTCAGTATTCATGTCATTCATGGTTTCAATAAACTCTACCGTATGATTTAGGTCTTTAATAAGCTTTAATTTTTCTTCCTCTTTGAAGCTAAGCTTGACCATATCGGCTATATTGTGAAAACTTTCTTTGCTAATCTTCATTGCCAATCTACCTCTTCAATATTATAACTTCTAAGCTTTCTTATATGAAACTTCTAATTTATATACTCTGTCATCAATAAATTTTTATTCATTATCATCTAATATAAATTCTTGCGGGTAGTTAGGAAATACATATCTATAGTAATCCAATGTTAATACACTCTTTGATACCGTGAATTTATTCTTAATAATAGCATTGATATTTTTAATATAATCAGGATGAAGCTCCTCATCTGTCAAATAAATCACTTCTCCTGTAGCCGAATTAAACATAACCTTATCCGTAATAAAACTTCTATTACTTAGAATTACTAAGGGTTCGCTGTCAGATAAGGCGTCTCGTCCAATCATTAACCTAGAATCATATGTTAATCCGAAGAGATTGCTAAGGGTCGGGAGAATATCCAGACTAGAAGTGGGTTCGTCAATGATAATGTTATTCTCCATATTCGGATTCCATAGGATAAAGTGATTACGATACACTTCGAAATCAGGATCTACTTCATGTCCTGCAAGCTCATCAAGCCTTTCCTTCTCCCAGCCATAAGGATAATGATCCGAACTTAAAGCTATCACTGTCTTTTCTGCTATACCAGCTTCATATAATCTTTTTATTAATTCCGAGAGTGCCTTATCAAGTTCAATTTGACATGCTATATATGCTCTTGCATCTGATGAATAAGGCAGATCCTTAACCAGATCCCTATTCTTAAAGGACATGCTGTTACCGACAAATGTATAATTCATATGTCCGCTTACTGTAAGATAATATATGTTAAAGGGCTCCTCATCTATATATTCATCTACAGTATGTTCTATCATTTCTAAGTCCGAGCCAGGCCATACATCTGAATCCAACACAAGACCGTTACCCTTAGCCTTAAAGATATATCCAAGGTTGGGATGGGTTTCATCTCTCTCATAATAAGTATACGTATGATTATGGTATGCCTTACTTTCCACGCCAAGAAGATTAAATTGGTTCCCTAAGGCAAATGGCAGCAGCTTGTTGCGTGAGTTAAACATACTCCTAGTTCCTACCGGTATAAGGCCTGTAAGTGCAACATATTCACCATCACTTGTACTAGTCTGCCAAAGGGCTGTATAAAAGTTATTAAAGATAAAGCCCTCATTTGTTAGCTTATATAGGGTAGGAGTTAAATCTTTATGGACTGCATAGGGTGAAAAGCCCTCAGCTGTTATTAATATAAGGTTATAGCCCTTAAACATACCTGTATATTCATTCCTATTGGTGGGTGGTATAGAAGCAAAATAATTATGAAGAGTTTTTATATTTTGGTTATCTTCACTCTTTGCCAGCTCCTCAAAATCAATGTCCATTATATTGGGCGATCTATCTGTAGGTATAGGAGTGGGAGCTATAGTCGGAATCTGTGCTGAAGTTGGCGATGTAGATTCATTCTCCTCATTCGGCCTATCCTGCTTTATCGGTTCGGGTATATCGGTAGGCTTAGGATTTAAGGTCGGTATTACTGTAACTTCCGCTTCGTCTTCAAGCTCAAAAAAAGCCGCATCATTATCCACCAATAAGAGCTCATCATTCTCCCTAAGCATACCAGACAAGTCAAATCTGGTTAAAGTAATAATACCTAATTGTTGCCCGCTTAACTCAGGAACCTTACTGTGATAATAAAGATCATAAGGTGTATAATCTGCTTTACTGTATATGGGTAGCAAAAGCAGGGCTAGTAAATGAAAGCATAATGCTCCGATAAACAGATAGCCCTGATCCCTTGGCTTTCTTTTCTCACATAAAAATATATTTCTAATAAGAAAGTATAAGGCTGCCAAAGGAAGCATAATTAGTAGGATTGGGATAATATTTGTATTGATTGCATTATTTACATCCTCACCAAATTCTGATATAGCATCTCTTGCCATACCAAGAGTCTGAAAAGAGAAATAAACCTTAAATACTCTATAATAGACTAGCTGGAGTCCAAAAATAATGCATGACATTGATGTTATAAACCACATAATCAGCATATTGCCAAAGCGACTTAGAAATCCCGAAAGAATTGTAAATAATATCCCCATGGGGATAGCAAAGGTAATCGGATATATAATTTTACTGTCTATGGAATTATATATATACAAATGAGTTACTATTTCAAGATATAAGAGAGTTCCTATAAAAAAAAGCATAGGAAATAAAGTGTTATTGTCTTGCTTGATTTTCATAAGAAACTGCTACCTTCTTTCAAAAATAATCGTTCCCTTTTTATTCTTACACTTAACTGTGGCTAAAGCACCATTAATAATAGTAAATTGTGGATGCTTGTGACCAATATCAGCCTCAAGGATTATCGGTAAGCCAAGCTCTCCCAGTACCGAATATACAGTCTCTTCATAAGAGATTTCATAGTCTGATTTATATAAGGCAGGACGGCCAAATATAAAGCCTCTTGCATTTTTAAACCAGCCTGCTTCCTTAAGCTGCCAAAGTGCACGTACCATACTTTCGCTGTTAAGATCAAAGCTTTCCAAAAACCACAAAATTCCGTCATCACGATATTTTTCTATGAATCTGGCTGTATTATCAAACCTGGTTCCAACAAGAACCTGTAAAACATCCAGACAGCCACCCAGCATGCGACCTTGTATATTGATTTCATGGTTGTCGTCATTTTCCCCCTTAGGGAGAAGATTTTTCCATTCCACTTCCTTCTCCAGAACAAATTCTTCTATACCGGTTACTCTGTCATAATATCCATCTTGATACAGAGCATAGCTGCTTTGCACTATATCATTACCCTCAAGTATCAGCAGGTTGTCCGACAAAGAACGGTGCCAGTTCTCCATACCGAAGGTGCTAAAATTATATGAATATATCGTAGCCATATCAAGAATTGTAGTTATAGTATAGGTTAAGCCTGTCGTATCGGAAAATCCCTGTACCCATTTAGGATTATCCTTTAGCGCTTCATAGTCCAAATAAGATAGCATTTCCACCAAAAAGTCTCCTCCGGAAGCTGCAAAGATAGCTCTTATCTTGGGGTCTTTTATAATGTCCAACATTTCCTTTGCTCGAGTTCTTGCGTCAGAGCTTCGCCCTTTCTTATCACTTGTCCTTACATTGGGAGTTGTGATAACCTGATAACCACGTCCTTCAAAATGCTTTATTGCATTATTAAGTCGCCTAAAATCAACCTCACCCTCAAAACCGTCTGAGGTTGCTGTTACTCCTATATTAAAGCCCTTTTCTAAATTAGCAGGATATATCATATGTCTTCCCTCCAGTTTCCCTCAAAAACAGTCACAGCAGGACCTGTCATATATACCAGATTTGCATCCCTATCATATTTGATATTTAGGTCTCCACCCAGTAAAGATACCTTTAGCTCGTTATCTGTAAGCCCATTTAAAACACATGCTACTGCAGCAGCGCAGGCTCCTGTACCACAGGCTAATGTCTCCCCTGAGCCCCGTTCCCATACACGCATTTTGATATGATTTCTATTAATAATCTGTACAAATTCCGTATTCACTCTGTCAGGAAATATTGCATGATTTTCAAATAAGGGTCCTATCTCCTTAACCGGAAATTCATCGGTGTCTTCAACATATACAACAGCATGGGGATTACCCATGGAGATGCATGTTATTTTGTACTCCTTTTCATCCACTATTATCGGTTCATTCAGCATAATAGCCTTATCAGAGTGAACAGGAATCTTGTGCGGATCTAATATAGGTGAGCCCATATCCACAGTTACTAAAGATACTTCACCATTCTCTATTGTAAGGTCCAATGTCTTTATTCCGCTTAAGGTTTCAATCTCCACTCTCTCTTTATCGGTCAATCTATAGTCATAAACATATTTGCCTACACATCGTATTCCATTACCACACATTTTACCTCTTGAGCCATCGTTATTATACATATCCATAAAAAAATCGGCTTTATCAGAAGTTTTTATAAGTATTAATCCGTCTGAACCTACACCAAAATGCCTGTCGCTAATTTTTATAGCTAATTCCGAAGCATTAGCAATCATATTTTTGGTGTCATCAATATATACATAATCGTTCCCACAGCCTTGCATTTTTGTAAAATTCATTTACTCATCACCTTTTTATGTTGTTTTATTTGTTTATATGTAATATAATTACATCATATCCCTCCAGGAGGTGTCGTTTTGCCTATTGATGAAATCCCAAATGGGTCCAATGTAGAATTAGAAGTACGATATAGCGGACGATCTGTGTCCTTTAATAGTGAAGTTTTATTAATTATACACAATTCTATATTGATATCTCCGATTATAGTCAATGAACAGACTATCGGCTTTAATGATAATTGTCGTGTTAATCTTATTGTTAAGATAGAGGGCAAGGTGTATTTATGGGACAATGTCACTGTTAAGTTGGTTAAATATGATGGCGTCATCTATCATAAAATCGATGTATCTGGAGATGGAAAACCCTATAATCGCAGAGAAGCTTATAGAATGTATATAGGAGAGGATATGCCTGTATATATCAATACTAATTCTGGCCCTTTAGCATTATCCGTATTGGTTAAGGATATAAGCGAAACTGGTGTCGGTTTTATTACTAAGGAAGATCTTGATACCAATAGAACAATACGCCTAAAGCTTAAGGATAATAATTCCGTAATAAGCTTATCAGGTATAATCATACGAAAGGAATTCTTGACTCATCTTGATTCCTTTTTATATGGCTGTAAATTCAATGAAAAAAATAATAGACTTGGCAATTACATAGCAAGGAAACAGGGAGAAGAATTACGTAAAAAGACTAATAACTATTCGTCTCCCCCTGCAGCAAGAGGAAAATCTAAGTCTAAGAACAAAAAATAGCTTACTTATATTTATCCAGATTGCTCATAGCCTCTTCTCTGGTATCCAGATAAATGAATTGATATAGCTGGATTATGTTTTCATCCCAATCATAAACCAGGGGATATCCAACTCCCTGATATTGTGTTGGTGCTTCATATGCACCATTTACAGGAAGCCGCATGGTTTCCATTTTACTTATCTTGTTCTCGATGATATTCTCTAAGGCCTTCTCAATCTGTTGCTTTGTAACATTGGTCTTCACATTTCCAAGAATATTATTAGATATTCGTATTAAATCAAGCAATCCCTTAGATTTATATTTATTAAAAATAGCTCTTAAAACTTTTCTCTGTCTTAAGGTTCTTCCGTAATCATCATTCGCTCCGCCGATAGTCTCTACCAGTCTTATACGACAGTAACCAAGTGCTTGGTTTCCGTTTAAGTCATTCCACCCAGGTATAACAGTTCGATTTGCAGGATTAGAAATATAATTTGTAGTATTTAAATATTTTGCTTCCTCTTCTCCAAGCTCAATACTTATGCCACCTAGATAGTCAATTATACTTTCAAATGCTTCGAAATTAATATAGGCGTATCCGTCTATCTTAATACGGTAGTTGTCTTCTATTATTTTCACAAAAGTCTTTGCACCGCCCATACCGAAGAAAGCATTGATCTTATTAGGTCTATACTCGTCAGTCTCTATATATGTATCTCTTAATATGGATGAAAGCTTAATGGTGCTATCCTGTGTATTAATGGATGCAATCATTATTGAATCTGCATTCTTGGCACTGAAAAATTCCTCCAGACCAAACAAGAGATAATTGCTGACATAATCCTCTTGCCTTGGATCCGGTAGGATATAAGGTATAAGCTCTTCATTTTCTATAACAGGCTCATTAGGGTCTATTTCTTTATCATTATCTTTAGCTTTAGCTGTATTCTTTTCATTTTTGTTTGTCTCTTTTTCAATCGGAACAATAACAGAGCTTGCTTCTATATCTTCATCCGAATCAATGCCTTGATATATAATACCACCGGCTATTCTATATATTACTCTGCGTCCGTTTTTTGTAAATAGCAACCAGGCAAAAATAAGAAGCAGAACAGAAAGAATAGTTCCACTTAATAATAGTATCTTTTTTGCTTTTCTATGCTTATTGGTTTGGTCTTGTTCATTAGCTTGGTCTTGTTCATTATCTTGGTCTTGTTCACCAGCTTGTTGCTCTATCTCAGATTCAAAGTCCTGTTTATCCATTGTTTTGTAAACTCCTTACCTTCTCATTGCATGAACAGATACAAAATCTGGTTATATTATAAGCCTTTATTATTCATTTTACAAGCCAACAAAGGATAATATTGTTATACCATAATGTTAATAGCATTGGTTATATTCTGTATTCTGATCTTATTGGCTCCCGCTTCAAATTCCCCATCTATAGACCAGGGAATAGCATCCTCCATATAAAATGTTGCTTCAGGTGCTTTTATAAACTGTATTGATTTATCGTTATACTCTCTCTTGCTAATTGATAATAGCATTCTACTAATCTCGAGAGGGGTCTTTGGATTTTTAATTAAAATTATCTCAAATAAACCGTCATTTAAATCCACCTTATTAGAATCCAGCTTTAGTAAACCGCCAATAGATATAGAGTTGCTTACCGCACCAAATAAATAATCACCTTCATATGTCTTTCCATCTGCTTCTATCCGAACATGATGCGGTCTAATATTTGGAATGTCTCTCATTCCGTCCAATACATATGCAAGATGACCGATTAAGTTTTTATATGATTGAGGAGTAGAATAAGAGCTCCCTGTAAATGCCCCAAAAGATGCAATATAAGAAAAATATCTGCTTTCACCAAATAAACCTATATCTACTGTTCTAGGCTGTCCGCTTAATATAGTCATAGCAGCTGTTTCTGGTTTATCAGATAAATTTAGGCTAGAGGCAAAATCATTGGTAGTGCCTGACGGTATATATCCTATATTAACATTCTTGCCAAGCCCCATTACACCAGATATTACCTCGTTTAAGGTTCCATCTCCTCCGTTACAGACTATTATATCGTGACTATTACCATACTTTAAAACCAGTTCGGTTGCATGACCCTTAGAAAGGGTTTTTTTCATAGTGACATGATAACCATGATTTTTGAATAGCTCTATAGCGTGATGCAGGTTGTTCTTAGAATAAGTTCTTCCTGCGACAGGGTTTATGATTAATAACATTTTTAAATTATTCATATCGGACATGATGCTTGCCTCCTTATTATTATTAGCTCGAAACTTTAATCTCGAGTTTCCCTAATAAATCCATATAGTCTATTATCTCATTTATACTAAGTTTTAGTAATATTTTCAAGTATCTTTGAAAAAATTAATGAAACATTAATATTCTGGCCAAAATAGAGCACTGGAATTTATTATTGCCAAATTGTGAAACTTTTGTGAAATCAATTTACTCAGCTTGACACATTAAGTTATATGTGTTATAGTCCTTATAGAACAGTTAGTTGATATATAACTGACTGATTATAAGATCAAATTATAAACATATATTAAGGAGGAATGATTATGTTATTACCAAGCATTTTTAAAAACAATTTTGTAGATGATTTCTTTAATGGATTTGATGACATGTTTAGCTTTCCATCTATTACTCGTGTTCCTACCTCAAGATGGATGACCACCAATGTTAAGGATCTGGGGAATGAATATCTATTGGAGGTTGAGCTTCCGGGTTACGACAAAAAGGACATAACCGCATCCTTAGACAAAGGTTATCTCACTATTTCAGCTAACAAAGAAGAAACAAAGGATGAAGACAGTCATAAGGATGGCAAGTACATCCGTAGGGAACGCTATAGCGGAAGCTGCAAGAGAAGCTTCTATGTAGGCGACAATCTTAAGGAAAAGGATTTTAAGGCATCATTTGAGAATGGTATACTAAAAATTGAATTCCCTAAGGATAATGAAGTGGCCAAATTAGATGACAAGAAATACATTACTATTAAGTAATGTAGACGGGATTAGGATGTTTCAGAAT
>SHOH01000059.1:12171-18222 GCA_004294845.1 Anaerolineaceae bacterium | reverse complement strand
ACCTCCGGTTGTATTATTACCTCTGTTAGTTCCGTTTGTTGTTCCACCATCCCAGCCATCGGTAGTATTTGTACCTGCGGTATTATCTCTGGCAGGATTAGTGTTGCTTTTGTTTCTTTCATTTGCAGCACATGCCGAAAATGCAATCATAATAACAAAGCATAAGGCAATGAATATGCTTATTCTCTTTTTCATGGATACTCCTCCTAAAAAAAATTTTATTATTTCTATTTACTCGCTTAGTATCCCACGGTCAAAATGATTTATGCATATTAAACCTTCATACAATGCTTTCCAATTCTGCTATCAACATGAGTAAAAATCAAGAACTTATGGCTAAATAAGAGAATTTATTCTTTCAGGAATAAATTCTGTCATATCTTTTCTAAATCGAATAGGAAGATTATTTCTTTGAAGTTTCGGATTTATTCTCTCCTTAATAGCAATATTATCAAAAAACGTTTTCCACAAGCTTTCATATTCATCATCTATTAAAATATCATAATCATTTAAATTCATACTAGGAATCTCAATAATAATCCATGATTTTTCCGGTAAATGAAGGGAACAAACATTCCTATTTCCGTCAAAAATAACAAATCTTTCATTTGGAAGTCTGTCTGCAAAATGAGGAGTTACAAGTGACAATACATTATTCTTAGGGTGGATAATTGATGTAAGAATTTTATTCTCCTGTTCAGAAAACCGTATAAAACCAAGAAGGTGGTGTGCTTCACCACTTACATAACGATTTAGTTTAAACACACGATTAACTACCTCATTACTTAAATGACTCACGATATTTTTACCAATATGAAATCCCAGAATCAAAAATCTATATATTAAATCTCCTTTGCCCTGATAATCAGATAAGGCAACTCGACAAGTCATTTCATAAGCTTCTAGGGATATTTTAGTCTTAATCGAGTTAGACACCTTTACTGCCTGATCAAAATTAGTCTCAACAATAATGTATTCAGAGAACAATTCGATATTTGAGTAACTATTTTTTTCACATTGTTCTTCTATCTTTATATTAGAATGTCCGTATCCTGAGCTCCAAGCCTGGTAAATTGCGGTAAAAATACCATCAATACTATTGTCACATAGAAAAATTTTTAAATTATTCATGGCTGTCCTCTCTCTCTATATACCTCAAGACTTATAGTTCACTAATATATGACTTATGCATGGGAAATTTCTTGCAGCATTAGCCTATCATCCGGCTGAAAGCTTACGTCATCAAATAAAGAAAGCTGTTTATAGGTAATATCCTTTTCAATTCCAAAAGGAAGTCTGTCCTTAACTGCCAGTAGCTCTCTCGTGATAAAATCCTCATCCAACTTAATCGGGTACATCATCCTGCCATTACAGGTGATAAAATAGACTGCTCTCTTAAGCACTATACCCATTGCTTTTAGATCCTTAAAATCAAGAATAGCACTCTTTCGTGCTGTGGTAATTCTACGGGCAGAATTTACACCTATACCTGGAACTCTAAGCAGAGTATAATAATCTGCTTTATTAACCTCTACGGGAAATTCATCCAAATGTCTAAGAGCCCAGTCACACTTTGGGTCAAGTAATACATTGAAATTAGGATTTTTCTCATTAAGAAGCTCTGCTATCTTAAAGCCATAAAATCTAAGCAGCCAATCCGCCTGATATAAACGATGCTCTCGAAGAAGAGGCGGACCACTGACCGTAGAAGGTAAATTACTGTCATCATTGACATTTACAAAGGCTGAATAGAACACACGCTTCAAATCAAAATTATCATATAAAGTCTCCGATACCGACATAATATGATAGTCGCTTTCATCGGTTGCTCCGATAATCATCTGCGTACTTTGTCCTGCAGGTACATATCTGCTTTTTCCTATAGGTGCTTTATTGTAGGGAACAATATTCGTAGTATTATTAACTCTTAGTAGAAGGTCTCTATCTGAATTCCTGTTATCATTCGTGATTTCTGAAGACTTATCATTGGTCATAGTAATCTGGTTGCTAACATGCCTTCTTCCATCATATATGCCTAGATATTCGTTATTACTTTCTCTTCTAAGCTGAATCTGGCGCATGGGCTTAAGAATATTCTTTCTACTCTTATGTGGTGCCAGCCGCTTAAGGCTACTCGCAGTGGGTAGCTCCAGATTAACACTCATCCTATCTGTATACCATCCTATAGCCTCGACTAAGACAGGATCTGTACCGGGAATTGCCTTACAATGAATATAGCCGTTAAAATGATATTCATCCCTAAGCATCCTCAGGGCATCAAAAATAAGCTCCATCGTATGGTTTGGACTTACCATAATTCCGGAGCTCAAAAATAAGCCTTCAATGTAATTCCTCCGGTAAAATTCCATAGTAAGCTCACAGACCTCTCTAGGAGTAAAGGAAGCCCTAACTACATCATTAGATGAGCGGTTAATGCAATATTTGCAGTCAAATATACATTCATTAGTAAATAAAATCTTTAGTAGTGAAATACATCTGCCATCAGCAGAAAAGGTATGGCAAATACCGCAGGCTAGACTGTTTCCGATACCTGAACCGTTCCCTTTGCGGTCTACACCGCTTGAGGTACAGGCTACATCAAATTTTGCAGCATCGGATAAAATCTCTAATTTCCTTTGGATTGACATACCTTCCTGAATAACCATCTTATTTCCTCTCATTCCAAACATCTGTTCTAATTAATTATAGCAAATGGAGAAAAATAAGTCAATAACAATTCGAACGACTGTTCTGAACGGTGCTTGGCACAACAATCTGGCGTCAGGTACCGTTCACACTAAAGTGTTGTAGCTGACACCGAAAACGTGATTAAGTAGCGACCTGTCTTTTTCTTTTAGCCACAACCAGAATAATAGCTAGGAATACAGCCGCAAATCCTATTTGTATTGCCATATACTGAAATATTGGGGTTAGGTTATTTATGCTGTAATTTGATAAGCTTCCTATTGTGTTATTTACCCTAACATACCAATACGAAGGTAAGAAGCTTGCAACTCTTACAACTGCTGATCCCAGAAATTGCTGTGGTACAAACATTCCGCTAAGAAATGCCAGTCCCAAAGACAATGCTGTCGATAATGCCTGTACAGCATTTTTTCCTTTTACAGTAATGCCAACAAGGTAGCTGATACAAAGGACAACACCCGCAAAAATTAAGGCATTTATCCAGGTTAATATCAGACTAAGGTCTAGCTGCCTAAATGGATTACTCACATAACCGACTATAATAAATATTACAACATAAACTAAAACGAATATCAGGTTAGCAAATATAAGCTGTAGATTAAAGCTTCTGGATGATACTGGAGAAGCAAACTGTCTTCTTCTTATCTCCAAGCCATGAAATGACATCATTACCGTGCTAACACCTAGAATAAAGCACACTATCATAATATAACCTAAATAGTTATAATAATTGAAGTTAAACTCTGCTGCATTTAAAGTATCTTTCTTACCCGAATCTATTATTACCTCGATTTCTGACACAGGGTTCATTTTTAAGAAGTCAGTAAGCTCACTTACTCCAAAACCCGGATTATATTTTATATAAACCCTTGCCATATTTAGATAGTTGTCGATAGCACTATCAACTGATTGTACAGCTTCCATCTTATCAGGTAGAATTTCCTTAGAAAGCATAATTTCCTCTCCCCTAAGAAATCCATCTGTAAAGCCCCCTGGAATAGTCAGAATATAGTTTAGCTCATGATAGAATAACGCATCTTTTCTGGCTCCTTCACTATCCTCTACATCAATGTATTCCACATAGCCTTCAAGGTAGGACGTAAAAGCATCAATAAATTCATTGTTCCCATCATTATTTATAAGTAACACCGGGACTTTACTTACTGTAAAGTCATCGCTGTTTTCTCTTAATATTGCAAAGGTAATAATAAGTGTTATGGCTATAAACATGATTCCATATATAACTAGTGAAGCCAATTGCTTTTTCATTATTTTAAAATAAGTTTTAAATACTTGCATAGGTTTTCCTCCTTAGACCAAGATAGGATGCAACACCCAAGACGACCGCCATAATAACGAGTATTGTAATATTCATATAGAAACGCTCAAAGTTATCATAATAATACAAGCTATAAAAGGAATCTGATACAAGATTCACCGGATTGATATATGACAAAATCGGGGCGTTTTTAGCTATAAGGTACTTCATGTCTACAAACATCATACCTGATAGGAAGGAACCAACCATTACAATCGAAGTAGATATGGCTCCCTGTACGCTAGAGCTTTTATTTACCCAGGCTCCTATAGTTGCTCCTATAAAAAGTCCTATAATATCACCGATAAAGCATGCCAGTATCAACTGGGGCAAATTATCTCCAAAATTAATGTCTAAAACCTTTATCATATACAGCAGCATAAGCACAATACTTCCTGCATGAGCAGTAAAGGCTGCCAACATATTTATAAGAAGAAGTTTCATTTTATGAATCGGTGAAACATTTATCCTGGCCCCACGATTGGATCTATTTCCCTGAATATTAACCACCTCATCCAGTCCCCAGTTGGCTGCTAACAAACAACAAAAGGCCATTAAAGCATAATAGTACACTAATATTACATCTGGTTTCACACCGTTCTTTACCTCAGTAGTAAAGCTTTTATAATCCATCACATCATCAAGTAGACCATGGTTTAAAGCATCCGGCTGCTTAATAAGAATTGACTGGATTGTATAAGCCGCTCTATTATAGCTATCCATAAAGGACTTAACGATAGTTTGGCTTAATCCATTCCTATTAACATATACCTTTGGTTCTACACCGCTAACTATATAAGCGATAATCTCATCTTCCTCAAGAGCATTACTGGCTTCTTCAATATTGTAATATCTTACATTAAATAAAGGAAGTTCTTCTGATATCTCTGCTGCTTCCAGTACATCCTTTAAAGGATCCATAGTATTTTCATCCTGCACAGAATGGGCATGCACAGAATGGGCATGCACATCCTCTACATATGCAATATTTATAGTATCAAGATCATTTGATGAAAATAAGTTAGTAAAGGCGAAATAGTATAAGGTAGCCAGTGCAATAGGAAATACATAGCTCCAGAATATATTCTCTTTGTTTCGAAACAGGCATTTTAGCCTTGATTTATATAATTGAAATACCATATTATTACCACCTTTCTAATCCCTTAATTCCTTACCTGTTATTTCAAGGAATACGTCATTTAATGTTGGTAGCTGCGTAAATACCTTTCCGAAGTCTATCTTATTGTTTTCCATGAAATGCAGTACCTGTAGCAGGTTGTTTTTACCCCTACCGGATTTAATTTCCAGTAGGTTATTATCGTATGTAGCAGAAATTACATTTGGCATTTCTCTAATCATCATAAGTTGCTCTTCTTTAATCTGATATGTCTCAATGGTTATCTTTTCACCTATTGAAATCATTGCCTTCAGTTCTTCCTTGCTACCTTGAGCAACAACCTTACCCTTGTCAATAATAGCTATATTATTACAGATCTGTTCAACCTCTTCCATGTAGTGAGAAGTATATATAATGGTAGCACCCTGTTCATTTAACTGCTGAATTCCCTCAAGGATTTTATTTCTACTTTGTGGATCTACTGCAACTGTTGGCTCATCCAGAATAATTAGCTTTGGCTTGTGAACAATGCCGCAAGCGATATTTAGTCTTCGAAGTAATCCTCCACTGAGCTTTTTGGGATAGAATTTCGTATAATCCTCCAAGGATACGAACCTTATAGCTTCCTCCGTCAGCTCCTTTATCTTATCCTTATCATTTATATAGAGGCTGCAAAAATAATAAATATTTTCATATACCGTTAGCTCATCAAATACAGCTACATTCTGCATGATGATACCGATATCCCGTTTAATATCGTACTCATCGGGACCCATTGTCTTTCCAAAAATCTCAATCGTACCCTTATCGTATTTTAACAGCGATAAAACACAGTTAATCGCTGTTGTCTTTCCGGAACCGTTAGGTCCAAGTAGACCAAATATTTCTCCTTCCTTAACACCAAAGCTCA
>SHOH01000059.1:10688-12071 GCA_004294845.1 Anaerolineaceae bacterium | reverse complement strand
TGATTTCCTCCCTCAACATCTAAAAATGTAATATCGTATTCTGATAATACTACTATATCCCAATATAAAACCTCTGTGTAGTGAACTGCGTCACTGAACTAAGTGACAAATGTCATTATCTAATATTTTAAATACATCTGTAAATTGGTAAGATGTCATTTTCACTAATTGACAATAAATCCTTCTCATGCAATACTGAAAATATACTAGGTACTGAAGGAAGGCTACATATGTGACCATAGTATAGATTTAGAATATACGAACATGAACCTAAGGAGAGGCATCATGAATGAATTGTTGGATAAAATACTGCTGTTTTTATCAAGTATGGTAATATATCTGTTGCAGGATTATAGCCTATTTGCTGTGATACCTGCCATACTCACCATTCTTCTAAGCTGTCTCTCTTATTATTTTGAGAATAGTAGGATGTCACTATATGGGTGCATTGTATATGCCGCAATATGTTTATTTATCCCCGGCTATATTATTTTTCTGCCAGTTCTTCTATATGATATAGTACATAGCAAATATCAAGCATTTTCGCTCATATTAATATTTGTTTTTATAGTAAATGCAAAGCATTATACAATACCTACTTTTCTATTTGCTTTACTTCTAATGCTTACCTCCATACTTCTAAAGCTAAAAACCGTCAAGCTAAATGCTCTACAGACAGATTATAATGAACTGCGGGATACTTCTTCATCCTATTCTCAGCTGTTGGAGGATAAAAACCTAAGCATACTAAAAAACCAGGATTATGAAGTTAATCTGGCAACTCTAAACGAACGTAATCGAATATCCAAGGAAATACATGATAATATAGGTCATCTACTCTCCAGAGCAATCCTACAGGTTGGAGCTCTACTTACTATCACAAAAGAAAAACCAATTCATGATGAGCTATCCAATCTTAAAAATTCACTGTCTCTGGGAATGGATGATATTCGTAACAGCATACATAATATGCATGATGAATCGGTTGATCTTTATAACCAGATAGAACAAATAATTAAAGAATTTACATTCTGCAAGATAGATTTTGAATATGATATAATAAGTCCACTCCCGATTGCCCTTAGGTATTGCTTTATCGCCATTACAAAAGAAGCACTGGCTAATATAATGAAGCACTCTAATGCTACAAGAGCAAATATCATAATCAGAGAGCATCCTGCCCTTTATCAGTTGATTATAAAGGATAACGGAAACATAAGCGATTCAATGAAATTCCATATAAATCAATATCTCAATACAACCGAATATAGAGACGGAATGGGTCTACGCAATATAGCCGACAGAGTAAAAGGTTTTAAGGGCAACCTGAACATCTCAGCAAATGAAGGCTTGCAGATATTTATAACAATACCAAAAACATAA
>SHOH01000059.1:7423-10588 GCA_004294845.1 Anaerolineaceae bacterium | reverse complement strand
TCGAAATGGGGGATTTGATATGAAGGTTTTACTTATTGATGATGATAAGCTGGTCTGCTCTTCTCTAAAAATTATATTATCCGCAGACCATGAAATAGATGTGGTGGGAACAGGTTTTTCCGGTTCAGAGGCAATCAAGCTCTATAGAAGCCTAAGACCGGATGTGCTCTTAATGGATATCAGAATGGAACAGATGGGCGGGCTTGAAGCAGGTGAAATAATTCTGGGAGAATATGAGGATGCCAGAATTCTTTATCTGACCACCTTTCTGGACGATGATTACATTATAAAAGCCCTTCACATCGGTGCAAAGGGCTATATGCTAAAGCAAAATTATGAAAGTATAATTCCCGCTATAAAGGCTGTATATATGGGACAGAACGTATACGGAAATGAGATTATAACCAAATTACCCAGTCTAATGGGAAAGTCTGAAAATGCTAACACCATGGACCAAATGGGTATATCCGAAAGAGAATTTGATATTATTCAAAAGATTGCTGACGGTCTATCTAATAAGGAAATATCTGAATCCCTCTTCTTAAGCGAGGGTACCGTCCGCAATAATATCAGCAATATTCTGGATAAGCTCAGCCTAAGAGATCGTACCCAAATTGCAGTATATTACTATAAGAATCTATAATGATCGCCTTGGCATTATATGAATTGCCATTCCGGAGATATCCTCTGCGGCCTCCGTGATTGCCTCTTCATAGGTAGGATGAGGCCGTATGATTGATCCAAGATCCTTATAGGTAAGCTTCTTTGATATTGCAAGAGCTAGTTCACCAACCAAATCCGTTGCTCTGTCACATAGAAGCTGCGCTCCTAAAAGTAATCCAGATTCAGCATCACATATGAGCTTGACAAAGCCCCGCTCTCCCATAGACAGCAGGGTTTTACTATTTCCAAGCATGGGATATTTTCCGATCTTAACCTCGTACCCTAAAGCTTTAGCTTCTGCCTCATCTATACCCACGGTAGCAACTTCGGGCATCGTATATATACATGATGGTATTACATCTAAATCAATGGATGGACTATGACCACAGATTCTTTCCACGGCAACTATTCCCTGAGCTGAAGCCGCATGAGCAAGCTGTTTTCCTCGAATCACATCTCCTATGGCATATATACCGGGAATACTTGTTTCAAAATTTTCATTTACCTTAATTGAAACTCCATCCATTTCGATAGCCATATCTTGACCGAATAATCCCTCCGTATTCGAGCGCCTTCCCACTGAAAGCAGAACCGCCTCTGCCTGGCTTGTCTTCAGATTATCCTTTTCTATATATTCACATATCAATCCAAATGAGCCACCTTCTGAAATCTTAACCACCTTAGCCCCGGTATGAATTGCTATACCTTTCCTCTTAAGTCCCATGGAAATGCTCTGAGAGATCTCTTTATCCATAGTAGATAAGATTCTATCCATTGCTTCAATAATCTCAACTTCACAACCAAGCTCCTTATAAATTGTAGCCATCTCTATACCTATGACACCACCGCCGATAATTAAGAGCTTCTTATAGAGCCTTCCTTCACCGTCTAGCAGGTCATCACTTGTTATTACATTCTCAAGGTGTGAGCCCTCTATACTCGGAACAACAGGTACCGAGCCTGTGGCAATAAGAATATTTTTCGCTTCCAAATCTATCACGTCATCTTGTGATGTTTCCTCATTTTGTGATGCTACCCTAACAGTATTTTGCGATCTTATAGTGGCAGATCCATGATATACAGTAATCCCATTCGCTTTAAAAAGTCCCTCTATGCCATTTCGGATCTTAGCAACCACATCATCCTTTCTTTCCATAAGTTTATCATAATCTAAATTTAGGTCTGTAAAGGATATACCAGCCTGCTCCATACGCTTTGCCTCCGAAATAAAATGAGTACTATGCATCAAAGTCTTAGTCGGTATACAGCCACGGTTAAGGCAGGTGCCTCCAATCTCTCTTTTTTCAATAATGGCTATCCTTTTCCCAAGCTTAGCCGCTTTTATAGCTGCCACATAGCCACCCGGACCTGATCCAATTATAATCAAATCATAGCTATCCTTCACGTTCGATTCCTCCTGCCTATATTCCTCATATAGTTAAATGTTTTTTCTACCAATAAACCTTTTATCAAATTTTCTCACGAATAAGCAATATTATATCATCTATTATCTGCCTCTTATCATTTTCTACCTTAATTCCTGTCAATGCTTCTTCTATAGCCTCCCAGGTAAATGTGCATCCAATAAGATACTTTGGAAGCTCCTCAAACAATTCTGTATCAAGAGAATCAGAATAAGCACGACAGTCCTTGACAATACCGCCCTCCACTACCATCTGCAAGTCTATATCTCCCCAGCTAAATCTTCTTTCAAAGCTATCGCTAAACTCTATCTTTCTTCCATAATTCCATTCCCATGAAGAGAATTTCTCCGCACCTAGCATAAGCTCATCATGAGGTAGCTGCGCATCATCTATCTGAATAGGATCCAATTCATAGGTTTTGCCAAAAGCAATTAACAGTTCATCTCTTAACCTGTCAATATTAAGATCCGGTCTATATTCATTAAGGTTAGTCACTCTGGATTTAACAGAATCCACACCCTTTGAAATAAGCTTAGTCTTTGATACATTAAGGTACTTTGATAAGCTAGGCATGTCCACATCAACTAAGATGGTTCCATGATGATAGCATTTGTCTCCTACAGAATAAAATGCATTACCTGAAAACTTTCTGCCCTCCACGGTTATATCATTTCGTCCCGATTTCATAGCAGGAATACCCAAGTTGTTCACAGCTTTAATAATTACCTCAAGCTGTTTTTCTACATTATAATTCTCCTTTGTCATAAGAAACGTGAAGTTGAGATTGCCCATATCATGATATACCGCACCCCCACCTGACAATCTACGAACAAGCCTTCCCCCTGCTTCACCTAATTCCTTTATCCTACATTCCTTCCAAGGATTTTGATTTCTTCCAATAACTACGGTCTTCTCATTCTGCCACAGATAAAGAATACACTCATCCTTTGATACATTATGTAGCAGATACTCCTCCAAAGCTAAATTCTTATATGGGTTAGTTTCATAAGTAATATAGTATTTTAAATGTTTTATGTTCATCACTCTTTCTTAATGGTGCCACTTAATGGTGCCAATC
>SHOH01000059.1:0-7323 GCA_004294845.1 Anaerolineaceae bacterium | reverse complement strand
TAACGATGCACCATTACGATGCACCATTACGAGGCACCATAACGATGTACTGCTTTAATATCGCAGTATCGGATTTCTTGCTGCATTTACTTCGTCCGGTCGTCCAATAGGAGTGGTTGTGGGACTCTTATGCATAGCATCCGGATCATTGCAAGCTTTATTATAAACCTCTTTATATATAGCAATAACTTCATCTAGAGTCTCTTTTGTCTCTGTCTCCGTAGGCTCCACCATCAAGGCTTCATGTACAATAAGTGGAAAATACATTGTCGGGGGATGGATATCATAATCAAGGAGTGCCTTGGCAAAATCCAGTGCCGACACGGATTTCTCCTTCTTAAGCTTTTCAAGTGACATGACAAATTCATGCATGCAGCGTCCGTTCCCAAAGGGTATATCAAATGTATCTTTTAGCATATGCATCATATAGTTGGCATTTAAGACGGCATTTTCAGAGGCGTTCTTAAGTCCTTCACTTCCTAAGGTCATCATATAGGTCAGAGCCCGTACTACCACTAGGAAATTACCATAAAAGTCCTTAACCCGTCCTATACTCTTCTCATTTTTATCTTCAAATGTAAGTATTCCGTCATTTTCAATTATTCTCGGAGTAGGAAGGTATTTTACCAAAAGCTCCTTACAACCCACAGGCCCGCTTCCGGGACCGCCTCCTCCATGTGGTGTCGAAAACGTCTTGTGAAGATTCAAATGAACCACATCAAATCCCATATCTCCGGGTCTTGCTACGCCCATAATAGCATTAAGATTAGCACCGTCATAATAATTCAAGCCGCCTGCTTCATGGATTATGTTTGTTATCTCAAGTATATGCTCTTCAAACAAACCTATAGTATTAGGATTGGTAAGCATAAAGCCTGCTGTATCCTCACCAACAACCTTTCTAAGAGCTTCCACATCTACAAAACCCTCTGCTGTAGATGGAACATTTATTACAGAAAAGCCTGCCATGGCTGCACTTGCTGGATTGGTACCATGGGCAGAATCAGGGACAATTATCTTGTCACGCTTAGTGTCATTTCTTTCCTGATGATAAGCCCAGATTAGCTTTAGTCCTGTGAATTCACCGTGAGCTCCTGCTGCAGGCTGAAAATCCATAGCATCCATTCCTGTGATTTTGCATAGGTATTTATCTGCTAACTGATAAGCCTCAAGACAACCCTGCACAGTATGCACAGGCTGTAAGGGATGAACATCAGAAAATCCAGGAAGCCTTGCGATTTCATCATTTATTTTAGGATTATATTTCATTGTACAAGATCCAAGCGGATAGAAACCGTTATTAACACCGAAAGTGCGTTTCACGAGCTTAGTATAATGCCTGCTGATTTCAGTTTCGGAGACATGTGGAAGATTAAGCTCCTTCTTTCTTTCAAAACCCGTGCTTACATGGGTAACCGGAACATCACATTCGGGCATCAGATCAAGTCCACGATTCAGATTACCTTTCTCAAATATTAGCTTCATCTATGACACCTCCTTAAGAATCTGAACTAAGGTATCAATCTCTTCCTTAGTATTTAACTCAGTAGCACACCATAGAAGCTGCCTTTCATTACTTCCTTCCAAGGGATATCCACCAAGAATTCCATGATCCGAAAGAGTCTTAAGAACCTTATCCACATCGGTATTTACAGTGGTAACAAACTCATTGAAAAACTCTCCTTTATAAACCAATTCATATCCGTCAAGCTCGCACAAGCGGTCAGCCAAATAATGAGCCTTGGACATGGAAAGAGTAGCTGCCTGTGCTATACCTTCTCTTCCCATGGCAGCAAGATAAACCGCCGCGGTCATAGCACAAAGGGCTTGATTTGAGCAAATATTACTGGAAGCCTTCTCCCGGCGAATATGCTGTTCTCTGGCTTGCAATGTCAGAACAAATGCCCTTCTGCCCTGTGTATCCTTTGTTTCTCCCACAATTCTTCCCGGTAACCTTCTCATCAGCTTATCGGTGGTTGCCATAAAACCAAGATAAGGGCCACCGTAAGATAAGCCGATACCCAGAGGCTGTCCTTCTCCCACCGCTATATCCACACCGTACTCTGCCGGTGTTTTTATTATTCCTAAGGAAATGGGATTGCAGCTCATGATATATTTGATATCCGTATCTGCCAGAATACTACCGATAGAATCCCCATCCTCTAAAAGTCCATAGTAATTAGGCTGCTGAATAAGAACACAAGCTGTATCATCATCCAGCATATCCTTCATACTTTCTATATCTGTAAGTCCATCCTTTACAGGAATTACTTCCAGCTCCATATCGGTTCCGCTAATGTATGTTCCTATAGTTTCAATAATCATAGGATTTACTGAAGCTGAAACAAGTGCTTTTCTTCTTTTTCTCTCCTTACTCATGATGACCGCTTCTGCAGCAGCACTGGCGCCATCATAGACCGATGCGTTTGACACCTGCATGCCTGTCAGTTCGCAGATCATAGTCTGGTATTCGAAGATCGATTGGAGAATACCCTGACTTATTTCAGCCTGGTATGGAGTATAGGCTGTTATGAATTCTTCCTTTGAAGTAACCTGCTTTACGATAGCAGGTATATAATGGCGATAGGCACCGCATCCTCTAAAAACCGAGTCATAAACCATATTCTTTCCTGCCATTTTCCTCATTTTCCTGGACACTTCCAGCTCGGACATACCCTTAGGAATATCTAAAGGAGCATCCAGCTTTACTTCTTTAGGAATGGCATCAAACAACTCCTCCATGGAGGCAAGTCCAATTGCCTTAAGCATTCCACGCTGTTCTTCTTTTGTATTTGGAACATAAGTACCCATATATGTCCTCCTTTTTCTACTGAAATCTACTCAGCTATAAGCTTCTTGTACTCCTCCTCTGATAAGAGATCTCCTCTGTCACTTATATTTTCTACTTCAATAAACCAAGCATCCATAGCATCGGAATTAACAAGCTCCGGTTGATCAAGAAGATTCTCATTAATAGCTTTTACTATTCCTGTTACAGGACTGTATACATTTGAAACTGCTTTAACAGACTCCACATCGGCAAATGTTTCTCCTACTGCTACCTCATCTCCCTCTTCAGGAAGACTAATGAAGACCAAATCTCCCAGTTCACTTTGTGCATAATCTGAAATACCTATCCTTGCTCTTGTATCATCTAAAAATTGTACCCATTCATGGGATTTTGCAAATAAGAATTCCTTACTCATAACCTTACCTCCTAATAATTTTAAATTATTAATACATTTATAACGGAGGTATTACCTCCTAATAATTTTAATTTATTAATATACTTCTTATTCGTGAATGTAAAAAGGTAACTTTACTATTTCTGCTGCTATTTTTCTTCCCCTAACATCCACTTCTAACACTGTCCCTATACTGCTTACATCCACATCTACTAAAGCCATGGCTATCGGGTAGCCCAGAAAGGGAGAATGAGTACCTGAGGTTGTCTTGCCAATCTCTTTATCACCGATAAACACAGGACAATCCTCTCTTGCTATACCTCTTCCGGTTATCTTTATTCCTACACGGGTTCTAGTTGGTGTGCCTCTATCTATAATACCCTTTTTACCGATAAAATTCTCCTTATTAAGTTTTACTGCGAATCCCAAGCCCGCTTCTATCGGTGATATAAGATCATTCATCTCATGACCGTAAAGAGGCATTCCTGCTTCCAGGCGAAGGGTATCTCTGGCTCCAAGTCCACAGGGAATTAATCCTTCATCACTGCCCGCATCAAGTAACATCTCCCATAGTTTAACAGCATCCTCATTCTTACAGCATATCTCATATCCTGCTTCTCCTGTATAACCAGTTTTGGAAATCATACAATTTATTCCCGATAGATCAATATTATCTTTAAATGTATAGTATTTTACAGGCAGCAGATCAGAGTCAGTAAGCTTACCAAGAATTATTGCAGAAAGCGGTCCCTGAAGAGCAATAAGCGCCATCTCATCGGAAAGATCCAAAAGCTCAGCTTCACCGAATAGATGAGCCTTCATCCATTCCACATCCTTATGGCGATTGGAAGCATTGACAACGATTAGATATTCCTCACCATTAATTCTATAGATAAGGACATCATCGACTACACCGCCCTCCTCGTTACACATGGGACTATACTTAACCTGTCCGTCTTTCATACGGCTGCAATCATTGGTTACAAGCATCTGTATATTATTAAAGGCATCCTTTCCCTTAATTACAAGCTCACCCATATGAGATACATCAAAGAGTCCAGCTGCCTTTCTAACCGCCATATGCTCTGCAATGACACCGGATTTATATTGTACCGGAAGCAAATACCCTGCAAATGGTACAATCTTTCCTTCAGCCTTAACATGGCAATCATAAAGAGGTGTTTTTAATTCCATATATGTTTCCTCCTATACTATAATCTTAGTTACAACATTACTATAACCTTGGTTACAACATTAATATAATCTTAATTACACCATAACTATAATCATTTTTACACCTTAGAAAATTATGGTTTATTCTATAAAATTAATTATATTATTTGCATAATGTAAAGTCAACAACTCAGTAGCTTTTTAAGTGATGACATCACCTAATGTCAAGTAACCTATCATTTAAGGTTTCATATAATACAGTATAAGCAAAAAGGGAGGCACTATATGAGCGAGCTACTACGTATAGATCATATAAGTTATACCTACCATAGCCTTGATGGAGAAACACCGGCACTAATGGATGTTTCTTTTCATGTTAATGACGGTGAATTCTTAGGTATCGTCGGACCAAGCGGCTGCGGTAAATCCACTCTGCTTTCTTTAATCGCAGGCTTGCTTACCCCAAGCTGCGGTTCCATATATATCAACGGCAAGGATATAAAATCCTCCGGTAAGAACATTGGATATATGCTTCAGAAGGATCATTTACTTGATTGGAGAAATACCTTAAAAAATGTTACCTTGGGAATGGAAATTCAGCATAAGCTTTCCGATAACAGTTATGTTCAAATTAACGAACTGCTAAATACTTATGGGCTGATTACATTTAAGAAGTCCTTCCCTTCCGAATTATCCGGTGGAATGCGTCAAAGGGCTGCCCTAATACGCACCCTTTTGTTAGAACCGGATATTTTACTTTTAGATGAACCATTTTCAGCATTGGATTATCAAACCAGACTTGAGGTGGCAGATGATATCTGGGGGATTATTCGTAAAGAAAAAAAGACAGCAATCTTGATTACACACGATATCTCGGAGGCAATCAGTATGTCAGATCGAGTCATAGTATTGTCTAACCGACCCGGAACCGTGAAGCAGATATTTGATATCAAACTTTCCATATCGGATCGGACTCCCTTTACAGCAAGAAGCGCTCCCGAGTTCAGGGAATATTTTAATTCAATATGGAAGGAGTTAAATCACGATGAGCAGGAAAAGTAGAAAGGTTTCAAGCGAAAGCTTAAGCGTTTCAGCTGCTCAGAAAGCCTATGTCAGGAAGCATTTATTACGTACACGTAGAATCAGGTTATATCAAGTTATAATTTTGATAGGATTTATTGCTTTCTGGGAAATCAGTACACATATAGGTATTGTGGATTCATTTATTTTTTCTAGCCCGTCACGGGTTGTTAAAACTATTGCGAAAATGACAGTAGACGGTCAGCTGTTTTACCATATCGGTATTACCTTATTAGAAACACTGATAAGCTTTGCCCTGGTCAATATAGTTGGACTCTTTATGGCAATAATTCTATGGTGGAATGACAGTATATCAAAGGTTTTAGAGCCCTATCTGATTGTTCTAAACAGTCTTCCCAAATCAGCTCTTGCTCCTGTATTCATTGTCTGGCTTGGTGCTAATATGAAGACTATAATCGTGGCAGCAGTATCGGTTGCATTATTTGGATCCATTATAACACTATACTCTGATTTTAAAGCAGTTGAAGAAGATAAAATAAAGTTAATATACACCCTGAGAGGAAACAAAAAGGATGTACTTCTAAAGGTAGTCCTACCATCTAACATACCATCAATGATCAGCCTTATGAAGGTAAATATCGGTTTATCCTTGGTAGGTGTTATTATCGGTGAATTCTTAGCTGCAAAAGCAGGCTTAGGCTATCTGATTATTTATGGCAGTCAGGTTTTTCGATTAGATTGGGTTATAATGAGCATAGTGATACTAAGTATAATTGCAACAGGTTTATATAAAATTTTATCATTTTTTGAAAAAAGGTATACTAAGTAGGTAGATCGGTGCCAGGCGCAGAATTTTGTGCCTGGCACGTTCAATGAAGCATAAAATTAAGTGTCTGGCTCCGATTAATGTAGCACAAAATATTGTGGAAAATCAATGAATGAATCATAGAATTAGGTGGTTGCATCGAATATAAATTATTTATAAACAACTCCTAAACAAATTATAAAAATCATATTGCTTAACTTAGAATTCTTTAGTAAAATAAATATGTATACAAACTGAAAATCATCAATATTCATTTGGAAAGTTTGCAGACTAAGAGAAAGGTAAGGTTAATGCGATGAAAGATTTTGTTATTACTGCTGATTCAAACTGTGACCTACTAGATGACTACATAAAAGAAAAACATATAGGCATCATTCCCCATTATTATGATTTGGAAGGAATAACCTATGGAGATGAAATAAATCTTACACCAAAGGAATTCTATGACAAGATGAGAGCTGGTCAAATGCCGACCACCATGGCAAGTAATCCCGAGGTCATCAGAGAGACCTTTCAAAATTACATAGATCAAGGTCTTGATATCCTACATATCAGCTTTTCATCAGCTCTAAGCGGTGGCTGCAACAATGTAATGGCAGGAGCCCGAGAGCTTTGCGAAGAGAATCCCGATGCTAAGATAATTGTTCTAGATACTTTGAATGCTTCACTTGGCGAAGGCATGTTTGTAATGAAGGCTGTACAGATGAAGGAAGAAGGCAAGACAATAGATGAAATCTCCTCATGGCTTGAGGAGCATAAGATGGAATTCTGTGTACGCTTTACTGTTGATGATCTAAACCATCTACAAAGAGGCGGAAGAATTTCCAAAACCACTGCATTTATCGGGACCATGATGGGCATAAAGCCAATCCTATATCTCAACGAAGAAGGGCATCTGGTTCCGCTCAATACGGCCAGAGGAAGAAAGAAATCTCTTTCAATTATCTGCAACGATATGATAGAAAGCATGGGTAAATACAAGGATGAGCATGATATTGTATGTATAGCTCATGGTGACGCTTTAGATGATGCTAATTATTTAGCAAATCTCGTTAAGGAAGCTCTTCCTCATAAGCAAATTATTATTAATTTTGTAAG
>SHOH01000002.1:83772-89511 GCA_004294845.1 Anaerolineaceae bacterium | reverse complement strand
GGATTAAATATTTTAGTCAACATAATTTTTTTTCCATGGGCTTCTGCTATTGTCTTAACCAGCTCACTTGTTTTTACATATTCCTCATTCTGCGGAAAAAATAGCCCATCTTCTTCATTATCAATAATTAACTTTATAAACTCACAAAGATTATCTATATGAAGCATACTGCGCTCATTATCTATATCAGGAAATATCGGAAGTTTTTGTGCAGCTTTAGCTAACTTAGGATAATTGCCTTTAGAGCCTTTTCCATATATCATCGGCGGTCTAAGTATAACCGTCTTAAACTCTTCGCTGGCAAGCTTCATTATACCTTCCTCTGCTTGTAGCTTGCTTTTACCATAGAAGTTATTAGGAGTTGGTATCATATGTCTATCAATAAATCCCAGACTACTATGTATATCACCGTAGACAATAATACTACTCATAAAAATAAATTGCTTAACGCTATCAAATTTTGCTTTCATAGCAGTTTCAATTGTTAAATCTCTATTTACTTTATAATACAATGCCTCCCGCTTTGAATCTGATGATACATGTGCAATACCCGCAACATGAAATACAACATCATAACCGGCAAATGATTTTAGTCTCCACCCTTCACCTTTCATATCTACCGTATCAACCGTATATTTATCAGGATATTTTTCCAACCACTTTTCAAGGCTTGTCCCTATGTAACTATCTGCTCCCGTAATAAGTATTCTCTTCATTCCGTATTAATCTCCTTACCATTTTGTATCTCTACAATTCCACCTTCGTATGTCGAAGCAACCTCCTGCATACTCAGGAGTGACCCTGTACCTCCTTCAACAACACCATCGTGCTTTATAACACTTATGATTGTACCAATAAAGCAATTTAGATCCATACGCATACCAATTCCTGTCACATACTCCCCGTCTATGCTTGCTTTATCCTCTATTGATAATTCATCTCTTCCCCTAATCTGAGCTAATCCAGTCAGCCCTGGTCGGATATCATTAGCACCATATTTTTCTCTTTCTTCAATAAGGTCATACTGATTCCATAGTGCCGGTCTCGGACCTATAATACTCATCTTCCCGATAAAAATGTTCCAGATCTGGGGTAATTCATCAAGACTTGTCTTTCTAAGAAATTTTCCCATCTTTGTTATGTATTGATCTGGATTTTTCAATAGATGTGTTGGTATATCCTTCGGTGTGTCTATTCTCATCGTTCTAAATTTCAATATATTAAATTGTGTTTTGTGTATTCCGATTCTCTTTTGGCTAAATAACACCGGCCCTTTTGAATCAAGTTTTATCCCTATTGTAAGAATTACAAATATCGGAGATAATACGACTAGGCCCAAGAAGGATAGGACCAAGTCTATTCCTCGCTTTACTTTAATGTAATTCAAATCTTACACCCCAATTTCAAAAGAATAATACACATCCAGATTTGGATTTGAATATATCTTACCTGCTTCAACTTTATTCATTTTATTTACTATACTGTTGGGTTTTATAATTGCTCCTATATCAATGTTTGAGCATTCTCCTATAAAACTACCATTGTCAATAAATGCTTCGGCACTTATAATACATCCTCTATCTATAACAACATCTGTATTCACAACTGCATTAGCTCCTATTAAGCAACCTTTTAATATCTTTGCAGTGGGGTTGATATATGCAGTCGGGTGTATCAATATAGGAACTAAAAATCCTTCTTTTTCCACTATATCAATCCAGCGAGATCTTAAGCGATTGTTACCAAAAGCCGGATATGCATACAGATAGTCTTTCTGAAATTTTTTATATTCACTACATTTGCCAATAGCATTATTAGAATAGTCATCCAGAAAGGCTATATTATGAAAGATCCCAATAGCTTCGGCTGTTTCTTTTACTGTCCTTCCAAGATTACCTGTTCCAAAAATTAATAGATTTTTATTAACCTTTTTCTTCATAAATATCAGTATCCTCCCACTCCCAATCTGTAATTGCAGCTTCATCAAGACTTTTTTTTATCTCTTTCTTGACTTTTTTATTCCCCTTACTTTCTTCTACAGGTATAATTCCCAATGTTGATATATTCAAATACCGTTCTATATCATCAGAAGTTCGAATGAAGTCGTTAAAATAATAGACTAGAATTACAGCAAAGGCTGCACTGACTACTCCAACTAGACTGGCTAAAACTGTGTTTAAAATTACATTGGGGGTAGATGGTATAGTCGGTAAGCTTCCCTCTTCGACGATATTAACACTCTCCATATTCATAACACCAACCATTCTCTCTGCCGAGATCTTGGCTACAAAATCAGCAATTAATTTTGCCATCTGTGGATCAGTGTGCTTTACTGTTATCTCTAATATCCTAGTATCTTGCGGTGTATTAACAGTAATCAAATCAGCCAACTGCTGGTTCGTCATATCAAGGTTTAGACTATAAATAACCTGCTCAGTTACCGGCCTACTTTTTACAATAAACATATAATCTTTAGTAAGCTGAGTACCTGTCTGCAGATCTGCAAGTGTCATTTTTTCATTACTCTGTCGGTTGATAATATATACACTTGTCGACGAAGTATAAATTGGTGTAATTAGAAAATAACTGGTTACCCATGAAACCCCTGCTGCTACAATTCCCACGAGTATAATAATCCATAACTTATGTACTAATTCAAAGATCAATTCCTTTAAGTTAACTTCTGCTACATACTTGTTTCTTTGTTCCATGCTCCTAATTCATTCTCCATTCTCAATCAGTTAATATTCCCATATAATAATTCCTTATATGCATAAGATGTTTTGGAATTTTTTCCTAATTTTGCTCGTTATAGGGATTATATACTAGTGATTTTACAAAATCAATTATAGATTCGTTAAAAAGTGTAAAATCGTTTTACACTTTTTCCTTAAATATTGCGGTGTACTTCCATTTTCTATTTCCTTTTCCCGCAATCGACTTCTTGTCCTAAAAACTTATTGTTAACTATGACATTTTTTTCACATACATAAAAATGCATAATCTAATATCAAACTACTTTGAATCAAATATTTCATGGAACATTGTCAGCAAAATTCATATATAGAGCTGTTAAAAAAGAGGCATATAGGTTAACCATATATGGTTAATACCTATATACCTCTTGTATAATTTTACATCAGCCCTGTAGCTTTCCGGTAACTGCCTATCTAATTTTCTTCGTACACTCTTATGTTGCCATTCTTTACTTGCCTAACAAATACCTTTATTAACTCCGGATCAAATTGAAGTCCTGACTGCTCCTCTAGTATCTGCAGGGCAGAATCAACAGTATCTGCATCCTTATAGGGCCTTTTTGAGATAATAGCATCAAAAGAATCTGCAATACATAAAATCCTTGCATATAGCGGAATATCTTCTCCGGCTATTCGCCTTGGATATCCATTGCCATCATATCTCTCATGATGTCCTATAACAGCTGGGATAACATAATCAAGTGATGGAAGATGACGAATTATTGCAACTGCGTTTTCTACGTGACCTTTCATAATCTCATACTCTTCTCTTGATAATCTCCCGGGCTTATTTAAGATATTCTCAGGTATACCGATTTTACCGATATCATGGAGCAAAGCAGCCTCACGAATTATTTCAATGCAATCTTCATTCATTCCATAGGCATATGCCAGCCCTGAAGCATAATATTCAACATTCTGAGAATGACTGAAGGTATAATGATCCTTTGTGTCAATGGCAGCAGTTAGAGCATATATGGTAGGTGCATATTCTGAATAGATGCTTTTCCTGCTAATAGGACTCTTTATACCTACCATATTATCAGTACCGGCTGTGTACATCATAATAGCATTCTTTCCATTACGTTTGACATTATATACCGCCATATCAGCATTATCTACCAACTCCTTTATACTATTGGCAGAATAGGGTATAGAACTGATTCCTCCACTGACAGTTAGGGCCTTAAGAGAATAATCTTTTTCTCTTTTATTTATTTCATGTATCCTTTTACGAATTTCATCAGCTATTTGTTTGGCCATAAATGAATCATAATAGGGTAAAATAACCGCAAATTCTTTACCACCATATCTTGCGACAAATCCGTCAATGCTCACATAATCACTTATAGACTTAGCAATTTTCTGAAGTGCTATGTCCCCCTCTTTTGTACCGTATAATTGGTTATACAGTCGAAAGTCATCAATATTCAATATAATTAAAGCTATCGGGGCATTCTTATTCTTTTCATACTCTTCATTCAGAACTTCATAGAAATATTTACGGTTTAAAAGTCCGGTTAATTCATCAGTGCGAGCTTCATAATACACTTTCTCATATAGTTTTGAATTCTTAATTGCAATCGATCCAATTGAATTAATTGAATTAAGAAAGCTTATATCCTTATATGTATAACGGGACTTTTTCTCCTTTTCGGACAGAACGATAAAGCCTATCATAGCATCATCATCTCGTAGAGGAACTACGCATTCAATCTTCATTTCAGATATCTGGTCTTTCCACTTCTTGGCAAGTGATTTATATTCGTTAGTCTTCTTAAAATCCTTTATCAATATACATTCATTATGATCCTCAAGCCATTTTGCCAGTATATTGTTTCTGCTTACCTTTAAATCCGGCTTGTCGGATAGCTTAGTATTGTGAACAATCTCATATGGAGCTTTTTTATTATTAGAAATATAAATCTTAATATTTTTAACATAGATAGTATTTTGGATAACAGAAACCAGCTCACGTAATATCTCCTGAACATTCAAAGTCTTAGAAACCTTATAAGAAAAATCCTTGAGACTATCTGCCTGTATAATCTCATCTCTTATAAACATCAGATGGAATAGGAATTGCATGAAGGCATAAATAGATCCGGTAACCAGTGTTATTAATATAGCAACTAGCCAAATATTTTGATTTATACTTATAGCATATTTATTATTAATGAATTTATTAAGAGGATCAATTAAATGAAAGAATATGAAATATGACAAAATCGCAGAAATAACCAGACAACTACCTTTTGACATAATCATTTTTAGTTGGAACAATTTACGCTTATATAAAGCATAGAACATAAAAAACGCATTAATAACTCCTGACAGAATATCGGTGGGAAAACCTCTGAATGTAGGTAATAATATAAAGACATGGCCTAAGAAAAGAACCAGAATACCAAGTACGATAGGTGTGAACTGTTTTTTTATTGTTTGGTTTTGTCTGCTGGCTTTCATCAGTATATATAGCATATTAATAACTATGGCTGTCATTATACCGAAAAACAATACAACAGGCCAGGTGTAGCTATATACAAAGTAAGGTTTTCCTTCAGGACTAATATGTACATTGGGTGCACTTAGAAAAAAACCCTTTGATATATTAATTATATTCAACCCTACTATTATTGGTATCCATATTCTAAGTGTTTTCAATTTATCGATATTTGCATATTCCCCTACAAATACCAAAAAAGCTAATGGGAGTAAAGTCAATCCAAGTATCGATATATCATACCAGAATTTTACTGAAGGCCATAACTGTATTCTCATACAGAAGGAACCCGCAGTCCACAAGATAAATGCCCCAAGAATAAATAAGAAAGAAAAAACTATCTTATTTTTCTTGGCAGCAAAAAATATAATAAATAAAAACAAATAGCAAAATAATGCGATTATTGATACATATGCAAAATCACCCATTACAGCTTATCTCCTAATTTGTAATAAAGATTCCACTTATAATAAGTATATA
>SHOH01000002.1:53534-83672 GCA_004294845.1 Anaerolineaceae bacterium | reverse complement strand
AGGAATCTTAAGTCCCCTAACTATAATTTCATTACTGTCAGTCGAGCTAGTAAACTCAACCTCGCAATTATTCACAAAATCATACCATAGATAGGTCCCTTCCCCTGGATATATCCGAAAAGTTAGGTTTTTATATGACTCAGTCTCATTTCCAACATAACCTCCAAGTTCTAATTTTTCATTTAGATTCAAAGGAAGTATCGTTCCCTCTCGGACGAACACCGGTAGCTCTCCCATAAGGCATTCTATAGTATGAGTACCACTTTTATAACTTTCATTATCAAATAATCCATACCAATTACCCTCCGGTAGATAAACATCTATCATTTTCTTAGTCACATCTACAAGCGGAGCCACCAGTAGGCTATCTCCAAACATATATTGATACTGATATTTATCATTTGTGACCTGACCCGGAAATGAATATGCCATGCTTCTCATCAGAGGCTCTCCGGTAATACTGGAGTGTCTTGCTGCACTGTAGATATATGGCAGTAGATTCATTCTTATATTGGCAAAATATCTATATGTATCCAAACAATCCTCGCTACCCTTACGCTCTGCCATATTCCATGGGGTGCGTGCTTGACTTGGTACCGGGTCACCACTTGTCTCTGAATGTACCTGCATAATCGGTGAGAATGCGGCTTGTGCAACAGCACGTTGATATAATTCACTGCTAGGAAGGTCACCGCTAAACCCGGCTATATCCCATGCCACAAAGGGTATTCCAGACATAGAGGCACTCACTGTTGCCAGAATCGCTTCCTCGAAAGCCTGTGGCGTTGATGATTGATCTCCTACCCAGCAGACGGGATGCTTTTGCATGGAGGAACCTCCTGCCCTGCTAAATGTAATTGCATCCTCTACATAATTTCTAGAATAATCAAAATATGCCTGTGCATATAAATCCGGATATGCGTTGCGCAGTTCGTCTCCCATGGTTCCATCAGAGGACATCACATTTCTACCCCAGACAAACTCGCCTCCGTCAGTTTTGAATCCGTCTATGCCAAGCTCCTTAAGCAGATACTGTCGCTTTGACATAAACCATTCTGTTGCTTCTCTGCTGGTGAAATCCACCAACAAGCTATTACCAAACCAAGTTCCATCAGGTAGTCTATAAGGGCTTTTATCCTTATTCTTTAGCACATATCCCTGCTTTATAGCATAATCCTGATCCCGTAAGGATTGTATAGTGGCTGATGCCGAATGCTTTAACACCGGTATCTGCCAGAGTAATACCTTGACGTTATTCTCATGAAGTTTATTTATCATTTCTTTTGGATCCGGCCAGCGTCCCCCAAATTTAAAATCAGATAATATCGGTGTTGAATATCCGTTCTGAGGCTCATATTTTGAATCATTGAAAGTATAAAATGTTTCCTCATCGCTCCAGGCTTCTAATACAATAACTGATGTTGGAATGTTGTTTTTAATAGTTTCTGATAATTGCTCCATAACCTCGGATTGCTTATTCCATTCATTTGCTGATATCCATGGTCCGAATGCCCATACCGGTGGTAACACCGGTTTACCGGATATATTAGTATACCTATCAGCTATGCTTGCATTGTCTCCAAAAAAGAGATAACTATCGACTCCTTTATTACTGCCGGTATTCACTTCTATAGAACAGATATTTTCCTTAACCGTATCAATCTCAAATTTAGAGTAATAGCTTGTATCTACATAAAAGCCATATTTATCCGGAACAAAATAATAAGGAACCGGAGTATAGGTTTCACCAATCTGATCCTTATACCAATTCACACAATAAGTATGTACTGTTTTATTTCTTTGATTCAGTGCATCATACTTCATACCAAAGCCATAAAATTCATCCTTCGGTGGGGCATAAAGGTCATATCGAAAGCCCTTTACATTCACTCCATCAGTCAATATCTCAAATCCGTTCTCAACAATATCAGTGAGTATCTTATTCCTCTCTATATCCATAACTCTTAATGAAAATGGTGCTTTTGTTATCTCTATGTCAAGTTCTTCATTATAAATATAACAATAGTCCGCTGTATCCTTATATGATACCGGAAGAGCTTCCATATGATCAAAGTCTCCAGCCTTTAGATCTAAACTTATTTTTAAGGTTCCTTCTTCTATTAATGCTAATGTTATAGATGGTGCAAGAGATATAGTTTTGGCATTAAGGACTAAGGCATTATTCTCGACTATGTATTTTTCAATCTCCAGAATTGGTTCCCACTTATATACTGCAAATTCATATGCTTCAGAAATCTTCTGTTCTTGCTTATTCTCACCTGCACATATGGTATACTCGATCCTATCTCCCTGCTTAAATGGTCCAAGCTTTCCCTGATACTTTTTCATAGGTGTTCCAGAAGCCTTAAGATTGGATAAATGCTTTAAAGTAACTGCTTCCATCTCTACTCCGTTAAGCTTCCATTTAAGCCATATATCCATATCAGCAGTTTCCTCATCTACTGCTATATTAATCTTAATAGCATCACCTTCCTGTGGGTCTCTAGGTGTACGGTCCCACCATATAACAGGTACTTCCTTTTGTCCATATAGATTGTCCCAGCCATAAGGCTCATGTTTTAAGCTGTCCTGTGAAAATATATCTACTTCCATTTCTTTATCTTCTAATAAGGATGGCTTTATCACATTAGGCTCATTATTTTCTACCTCTTTATATGTATTAGGTCCTAATTTCGAATAATCACAACCGATTAACATAAGGCATATAACTAGACCAACAATGCCAGAAAGTCCCTTTCTCTTAATACCCATATAGCTAACCATTCCCTCTCATTAAAGTCCTTTATTCACATTATTCTCCTGTAATACCGGTCTTCTCAATACTTTCTACAAATTCCTTTTGCAATACAAGATATAGGATAATCAATGGTAGTATTGTTAGGAGAGTTCCAGCCAGACGAATTGATTCATTTAAGGCACCACCTGTACTGACAGAAGCTGAGGAATAAAGCTTATTAAAACGATCAACAAATTGTTGCAGATGCATAGGTAATGTGGTTACAGCCCCAGTAGAATACTGTGGTATCTGGGTTGTATCATTCCAGGTCCATATAAATGAAAACAGGAAGCACACTACGATGGCTGGTTTTGCCATAGGGAGTGCAATCTGTATAAATACTCTTAATCTTCCCGCTCCATCAATTCTCGCAGCTTCATCCAATGCCTTAGGGTAAGTAGCAAAAAAATTATAATAAACAAGCAAAAAGATTGAGCTCTTTATTCCCTGACCAAGTGCAGATATTAGATAGACAGGCCATATGGTACCTATCATTTTATAAGTATTAAATAATAGAAATCTAGGTATCATTGTAACCTGAGCAGGAACTAAAAACATTAATACAGAAAGAGCAATCCATACCTTTTTTAAGGGAACCCGAAATCTCCCAAGCCCATAGCCTGCGCAGGCTAACACTACCGTCTGAAGAATTGCAGGAATTACTGTTATAATAAGAGAATCCTTGATTCCATCCCATAGCTCTAATGTTCTCGAAGCTTTTATAAAACTTTCCAGAGATAAGTGTGTAGGTATCCATGTGACAGTAGAGTCAACCAGATCCTTCGAATCCATGAAGCTTACTGATGTCATATAGATTAATGGATAAATAAATACAAATCCCAGACCGGTCAGAATACCATAGGTTAACAATTTCGAAAAAATACTACTTTTCCCTATTCTACCCAAGAAAAAATAACGAAACGGATGAAGCCCTCCAACATACTTATGCTTTTCGTCTTTGCTTCTCATTCCTCACCCTCCTTATCTCTTTCCAATCCATAAATATCAAAAAGACAATAATTATCATAACAAGTAAGCATAGTGCATATATCCACGACATAGCTGCAGCATAGCTATAGGGTCTGGCGATATCTCTTATTGAATTCACTATCTTGATATTCGTATTGTCATCTGAAAAGGTGCCCATCTCAACAATTGTATATATAGAATTAAGCATGATAATCGGTCGGATATATGGTAAAGTAATTCGCCAGAACATTTCCCATGATGTGGCACCGTCAATAGATGCCGCTTCATACATATTATTATCAATCTTCTGTAATGCAGCCAGAAAAATAATCATCTGAACACCTGTAAACCATAAAATACGTACAAACCCACCGAGGAAGCTGATTAGCATTAATGCCCAGAATCCTTCCAGCTCATGTAGAATATCGATTATGCCAAATAAATTAAAATTAATATTCATAGCGGAGGATTCAGTTAATAGTTCTGTCATAACCGGTCCACTCATAATGATAACAGGAATAAAAAATATCAAACGAAAGATTGCCCTGCCCCGAAATTTACGATTTAATAATATAGCTATAATCAAAGCAAATACAACAACTAATGGAGTGCCGAGTGCTACAGAAATCAAAGATAAAAGTAACTTTGTTGGGAACTCCGCATCTACGAGTAAAGCCTGACGAAAATACTCCAGTCCTATCGGTTCGAGTTCTATAGCTCCCGGTTTTATAGCCACTTGATTAAAGCTGATGACTATGGAATAGATCAGGGGATAACAGGTAATAGTAAAGAAACCGATTATCCAGGGTAATAGAAATAATAAACCTGCAATCGCATCGCGCTTTTGATTTGTTATCTTAAATCCTTTTTTATTTCGCTTAGAAGTATTATTATGTACTTTCTTAATTGCCATGCTTATCCTCACCCTTTCACCAAACCGCTTCAAACCAACCAGGTTGTACTCTTATCTCTCCATCTACCTGCTCGGTTGAGGTATAATTAACATAGACCTTAACCCCATTATCATAGGTAACTCTGATAAAACCATCCTCTAAGGCGGTATGCTCTATGATAGTTTGCCCATAAACCTTAGTAAGTGCACTTGAAATAGCAGAATAGGCTTCGGTTATATATCCTTCCCAGTCATCATAATTTGTAGATATATAGTCTTCCTGTGTTGTTTTATAAAGATCAAGACTATCGCTATGAGTCACTGTAAAGGAAGGAGCCACTCCATATTCAATGTGTCTTAGTAATCGTTCCTTTGAATAAGATCCGGTATTTAACGAAGAACCATACATCTGCATGCTTCCACTCAACACAATCTGCAAAAACGGTATGGTATCTGTCTCGTATAAAAACTGCCCGCTGGATAAAGGTGTATTATAATACTCCGAAGTATAGTTCCATAGATACATATTTGGCTGATACAAGGGTAATTTTTGGTTATCGGCTAGATTACTTACAAGATCAATTATTGATGTTAGATTTTCTGCTCTTGTTCTTTCTTTGCCGGAAGTAAAGTCACCGTAAAGTCGATATGGCAGCTCATCAAGTGCTAATCCTGATAAATGTTCTATATCTAAGTAAGATTTAACTGCTTCCATTCGTTTAGCAACTTCTCTTAAGCGATAATAATATGTGGTATCGTACATAAGTGCTCTATTATTCCTAGATACCTCAATTACCATGTTAGATAGATTATTGGCTGCTTCTGTTCGCATATTAACCTGATCCTTATTAGCACTAACAGGATTAAGATATAAGTAAAAGCGGTTGTTAAAAGTATCTATTTTATTTAGCAAGGACTCTAGCTCTTTATTACTACCCAATTTCTTAAGCCATCCTGCTCCTGCTTCATTGTTCTTCGTATAGCTTTTATACACATAGGATATATTTGTGATATCCTTAGCATGAAGTAGCTCTACAATACGGGTAAAATCCTCAACATCTGTAAATACTCGCAATGACTTGCCTATAAATTCCTTACGTAGCCCGGCACCAAGAACCTCCAGCTTAATAGGGACACCTATACTGTTATTTTTAGTTGTCTGAAGAACACCTTTCTCAATTAGGATATTGCGGTATAAGCCGGCCATTCCATCATAATGAGCCTCCTGTCCATCGGTAATATATAAGGAAAGCCGAGGTGACATTTCATTACGGTGCTCTTGTGGTACGACCGCTCCTGCACCCTTCTTACGGTTTATACTCTTATTATACTTTTGACGAAATTCAAATCTTGCAGAAACCCTGTTATATGGATTATTCGATAAGGCAGGTGTAGCTACTATTGTTGCATACTCCGCTCCATTTTCAATCACTGCAAATATACCGTTTTGCTTCATTCCATGAACGATTCCATAGATTGGCATAAGTACCTGTGGCTCTTCTATCACATAATCATTTGGACGATAGGCCTGTAAATCGGAAGGTTGAGCTAAGGATTCTATACCCAAATCCTTACCAAATACTCTGGCGGCATAGGTCGATGCATATTGTGTAGGCTTTTGAAAACGGATTAGTGCACCTGATCCATCCGGGATCATCATATAACCATCAATCAAATCGCTATAAGAAGCCCCTAGAAATGGCATAAAGGTTATTGATTTTAGTCTATAGAGAATATCATCTTTACCCTCGGCTATACTTGCATCATCTATATTAAAGGTCAGCCTGTTATTATTCAGGGAAACGGATATTGTAAATGATATACCTAGCTCTTTAAAGTCAGCATAACAATCAAAGCCGCTATCATGAATAGTGTATTCGGTAACAGCATTCTCTGTTAATCCATAACGTCCTTCAGTACCTGCCTCGTCAAAGCACTCGATTGCCGCAATAGAATTTCCGAAATTATTCCATGTTTTATTTAAGCCCTCTGCCTCGGTAAGAGGTAACCCACCCCATACATATCCGGTATTCTTGTTACGTATCCTCAGAGTATTCCATTCCCTGTTTAGCCATAACTCAGCCTTATCAGTATCTACAACCATTTCAAAGTCATCTAAATCAAATTGATTCATAATATTATCTGTAGGAAAGGGATGGACCTGACGGTTTGACAATGCCTCCATCATATCAGAAACTAAAGGCGTCGTTTCTATTCTCTTGTCTAGGCCTTCTTCTTCGGCACTCACCATATATTCTGTCATCATATAAAGCGCTAATCCTATCACTATGATGAGTACTCCTAGTATAATATTCTTTTTACATGAAGACACGGTACTTCACCTCCTCATACAATTCCGACATGAAAGCAAATAATTCCTTCCATAGGATATAAAGTATAATAACTGCTAATATAGCAATAATCATAAAGGCAATTGTCAATAAAATATTTGCTATGGTCTTTCCCGGTGTATAACAATGAGTTTCCTTTACTGATAAGAAGATTAGAATCAAAGTATAAGCTATAATTAGGGTATAACTGAATTGGTATAAAAATTCTTCTTTCGTAGTAAGGACATGGGAGATGATCGTTAAGGGCGGAAGGAAGAGGATATATGCAGAAAATGAATATCCTACGGATACATATACATTTTTGATGGTTCCTTCTCCATCATTAATCGAGCTGATCAAATAACTTCCGACCACAAACAATATAACGGGTAAAATAATAATGATTGATATAATAAAGGGGTTCTGCCAATAACCTATTCCTCCTCCAAACACAAATGAAGTAAATCCACGATAAAACATATAGACTAAATATGCTATGATATATAGGATACCGGCACTCTGCATACTTCCCCGTTGCCCGGTTTTAAGATAATAAACACAATCAATCGGATGCCGTATCATAAAGGATGTATCCTCAATTAATTCCTTTAAAATTCTATGTTTCTTCTTTAGACCTTCCCACCAAGTATGAACTCTATTCATATAATCTACTTTTCTACCTATGAGCCATAGTACAAAGATTAACACTGTGAGCAATATTATAAAGGTCAGTATGCGATTCATATTATTCCTCAGCCATTCACTACGAAGCTCCATATAACACTCGGAATACCGTTCTTGATCATACATAAGCTTATAGTGCTCTGCTGCTATCTCATACTCACCAAGCTGAAACATAGCATCTGCATAACCATTATGAGCCATATATGCAGACGGATTTAATCGTAAAATCTCAGACCAGCCCTCAAGACTTTCTTTATAATAGCCTTGATTATAGTCATTGATAGCTTTATGCATAATCTTGGTATAATTCGTAGAATAATATGCTTGAATCAGTGCTCTTTCCTTATCAAGTACATATATGTTATAGTCATCATCAACTTCGATGGCGCTTACAACAGCAGTCAGTCCATTGCGATCACTGGAAGCTGCGCGCCCTCCAAACATCAGTAATAATACTCCTGTATCATCAAATTCCTCTATGGATCCGGTATCAGTTACTGCATAGATATTACCGGTCGACGTAACTGCCGTATCTACAAAGTTTTTTTCTCCCCATACACGACCTGCTCTTTGTAATACATTGACCCCAGCAAGATTTAATTTCTTTATTGAATCCCATCTTTCATTCTGAGTCACAGAGTAAATAAGATTTTCATCAGTCACATCAAGGGATACAATATTAGGTGGTGTTCTAAAGAATAGCTTTGACTTTTGCTCATCTGTATAAAACAGCTTTTGGAACCATTCTATAAGACTTAATGATCTTGTCTTGTTGGCACCAAAAAAGCCATGAAATACCCCATCCTCACTAAACTGCAGGATACCCTCATGGGTTCCCTCGCTGATAACAAATATATTGGCATATGTATCAATGTCTACCTTCCTTGGTTTGTATGGACTTGTTCCGTAGTTTATATCTTCCGGTCGACCTATGCGCCTAATAATATCTCCCACAGGTGACATAACAACAACCTCAGAGGCTTGGTAATCAGCCACATAGATTGTGCCATCTTTACCAACAGCAACTCCGGTTGGATACTTCAGCCCTCCGACTCCCAGAAAGTCAACATTTCCATTTATCAAATCATATTTAACAATCCTACCATTACCACTGTCTGCAATATAAAGAGTATTATCTTTATAATATAGATCTTCCGGCGCATTCAAACCGATTTTATTCAGATAAATACCCCCTGGCATATAGGCATCCTGTGTTCTTAAATATCCATTCCAATCTACAGCAAGAGTATAGGTATAAGCCGTGCTCTCAATAGCCTGCACCTGTTTTAGATCGGACCCCATTCCAATTACCATTACAATTAATAGAGTGCTTGCCAATATTAACTTTATCTTTCTTACTCTATACAAAGCTTCCACCTCAATCTCTTTCACATATTTATTTCATACCCGAGTGGGACATGGTGTTCATGACCCTGGACTGCAAGATTATAAATAATATAAGGTTTGGAATAAACATGATTAATGCAGCAGCAGCTTGAATTCCCAGCCCAGCTACTGTGTTTCCGGTCATTTGACCTACCATACCATTGGCATTCCCTGAGTTGGCTGTTAAGGTTGTCATATAAAAGGAAAAGCTCTTCAGTGCCTCATTATTTATATAGTAGTTAGATGCCTCTAGGCTATTCCAGCTTGATTGAAAGGAAAGTATGGCCACCGTTGCCAAGGCGGGGGTGATATTCGGTATAATTACCTTTCTGAGAATATAATAATCACTCGCACCATCTATCTTAGCTGCTTCTACGACTGAATCAGGGAAATCATCAATAAACTGTTTTATAAGGTATAGACCAACAGGAAGTGCTACGAGAGGTACGATATGTACTAAAAAGCTATTCACCAAGCCCAGCTTAAATATAATGAGGTATCTTGGAATTGCCACAGCAACAGGTACAAACATCAAGGCAGCTTCATTAATATTAAAAAACATATTTTTTAAGCGATACTTCCTTTTCGACATACAGTAAGCAGCCATAACAGTTATGGTCAATGTCAAAAGTACCACTGACATAGTCGACAGGATACTGTTAAAAAGATAACGACTCATGGGAATCGATTTGTTTGCGGAGGTTGCTGCCAAATTCCTGAAATTCTGCAAAGTAGGGCGCAGTGTGATGAACTTTGGTGGGTAAACCAAAAGCTCATCTAAAGGTTTAAATGCATTAAAAAATATAAATATAATAGGTAAAGCTGTTATAAATACAATCGGTAACAGGTATAAATAAAACTTGATCTGTGAACGATCAAAACGTCTAGGATTAATCCCTATGATTTTAATTTTATTACGCTTTTGCATTATCGGCCCTCCTATCTATCTTTATCAATAAAAAGTCTCTTAGCCATCTGTGATATCACCCATACTAATATTAAAATCAGCACAGAAATAGCTGCACCATAACCCATCTCATATCGCACAAAAGCATATTCCTCAGCATGAGTTACTAATAGCTGCCCGGCATATCCGGGAGTTGGATTTGCTCCTGATAGCATTACACCAATCGAACCGTTCTGAAATGTGTTTACTATAGCCATTACCGCACCGAACATCATAAAAGGTCGAATCGCCGGTATAGTCACATATAATATTTCTTGGAAACGGTTTCTAACACCGTCAATATATGCGGCTTCATACAACTCCTTGTTCACATTTAGTATTCCTGCCAGCATAGCAAGGAAACCTACTCCCATACTGCTCCAAAGACTTACAATTATCATGATTAAGAGCAGATACCTGTCATCAGATAACCAAATAACAGGCTTTTGAATGATATCAAGCTTTAATAATATTGAATTAAGATACCCTATCTTATCTCCTGCAAATATAACCTGCCACACTGTAGATAACATGACACCGCTGGTCATAGATGGAAGATATAAAATTATTGCCATTATAGTTCTTGGTATTTTTGTTATCTGTGCAAGTGACCATGCCAAAAAGAAGGATAGAATGTATCCACCCACACCTACTATGATGGAAAATTGAATTGTATTGGGGAATGCATGCTCCATAAAAATCGCATCATCTGTAAGTATGTTGACATAATTACCCAGTCCTACTATGTTAGGTTTCTGAATAGAATTAAAATCAGTGAAGGAAAGCCCGATTGCAATCAGAACCGGTATGATTATAAAAACTGCAAATAAAGAAAGAAAGGGTAGTTGAAGCCAAAATATGGAATGATGGTCAAAATAACCTTTAACCTTTTTTATCCATTGCTTATTCTTCATGTTTTTCACCTATCCTTTGCTTATCCTTGAGATCCTCAATCAAGTTCATATTATATGCCTTCAAAGGTATGCCCTTATCGTCATAATATCCAAACTCCGTTAATTTACGCTTCATTTCCCGATTGGAGGCCAACATGGCTTCATCCATCCTAGGTCTGAAGCTTTCACCTTTGGTAACGATCTCAATCCATGAATTACTTAGTTCCCTCTCCAATATATAGCTTGCAGGATGGCGAAGCACTTCCTTCTGCCATGACCATTGATTAAGAATGACTTCTCTATGCTTTCTGGGATATGACATTTGATCAAGTGCTATATGATTTGCCGTATTCCATATATAATCCGGACCGTACTTCATCTGTAATGTAATGGCATATGTTTTCTGCGTTTCACTGGATAACCACCATTTCAGGAATTGATACGCTTGATTTGACTTATTAGTATTAGCAAAAATCATTGCAGAGGTCATATCTGCTGAATAATAACGGCTGATAGTTCCATCTTCCCCTACTGTACCGGGTATCATGGTGATATCCCATCTTCCTGTCAGCTCAGGAGCACCCACCTGAAGCTGCAGATAGGTGGCAAAGTTAGATATACCTATGGGAACCGATCCTGAACGGAAAGCATTAAAGAAATTGGGTATATTCTGAGCTAAGCCATAAACCTGATAAAGATCAATCATCTCCCGTATACCTTTTAATGTAGCCGGATCATTAAAGTTAGAGCTAAAACCATCCTCTGAATAGAAATTCCCACCATTTTGAAAGATAAAGAAACTGGTTGCTTCAAAGGGTTTATATCCTACATTATTTGCTAATGTTAAATTAAAGTTCATTGCATTTCTATGAAGGATTGGCATAATCTTTTTTACATCGTCCCATGTATTCGGAATCGGTAAACCAAGCATCTCCAGAATATCAGACCGATAAAACAGAACATAAAAATCTTGAGTTTCACTTGCACCATAGATTCCATCCTCATAGGCCATTGGAGTCAGAGATTCAATATTGTATTCATCACAATACCAATCCAAAAAGTCATCGTATTCCAGAAGATTCTTCGCCATACCTCTCATAGCAAACTCTGCCGGTCGATAATATGATAATCCTAATGCCATATCCGGATTCGATTTAGTCGAGTTGGCCAATGTAATCTTTTTCTCGTCCGGCATAACGGAGAACACCACATCAATCCCTTCTTTTGTGGTGAATTCCTGTGCAGTTATCTCTCTAAGAACCTCAACATATTGCACAGGCTTATTTATCCAAACCGTAAGAGCTCCTTCGCTGTCTGTTACATCAGCTTCTTCATTCATTATATCTGAGAATGAATATATGAATTGCTTGGCAGCGGTTAGAAAACCTGCCCAAATCCCTGCTTGTGGTGAAGGTAGATTTACATCAGCACCATGAAGGTAAAAGCAATCTATACTGAGATTTTGTTCGTATATTTTTGTAAGTGTAAGAGCTATTAATTGGGATGCAGAACCGGAATCATCACATAATAACGCCATCCTATTTGGTATTTCCCTTGGTTCGGATGCTAACCGATCTAAATTCTGCGCTGCCAGTATCAAATCACTGACAAAGGAAGGCTCTTTTCCACCTAATTCCTTTATCTCCTTATATAATAAATGCAAGCGGCTCTGCCAATCTTCTAGATCATCTAATATGGTAGGCATATATTGTAATATATCCCAGGTTCGATTTGTATCAATCTTAGCGGTATCATCTGAATTACTACCTTTGATTTTCTTCATGACAAGCCCCGCTTCATTAATTTCATCTGTCAAGGCTATTAATTCCCGGTAAATTCTATCCATGGGACCCGCGGTTACTTTAAGGGTAATCGTATGTATTCCTTCAGTCAGATATATGCCCATTGGACTTTCACCACCCAAGGTATAATTCTCATATTTACTCATCCCGGTATGGGTAAAGCCTACATCTCTTGATTCCTTAAATGGCACCTTTCCATCTACTTCAATAGTTCGATAAGAATCACCGCCACTCTTTAGAGGCTGGCTGTATTTAAAGGTCAAATAATAAATTCCTGTCATGGGAACATCAACTTCGTAAATAACCTTTTGACCTATGGTTTTATTTGATTTATCATCAATTGCATTAATAAGTTTTACATAAGGGTTTTGAGGCGACATACTGGTATTTTGTACATTCGTTCCTCTAATATATGAATCAGACTTTGCTCTGTAATCTTCTCCTTCAATAGTTATTATTCCTTCATATTGCCTCTCTGATTTATACTCAGAGATATATTGATTATATGTATTATCCTCTGTAGCAGGTATAAGTTTTATATTTGATACTGTCATGCTTTGATTCTGCGGTGTGATAGATATAAAATTATCTCCCTGATTTAGTGGGAAGCAAATTGGAGTTCTAAAAAAATGCTCATAATCCTCCAGATAAGTCCTCGAAGTGTCTTCGATACGATATTGTTTTGGTGTAATCTCATTGCCATATCTGTCAGTTCTTTTGTCTAAAATATCATCTGCCCATAAAAACGGGAAAGAGGCTACAAATTCTTCATCATTAACATTTATATTAACCATATTTTCAAAGAAATTCTGATCCTCAGAATTGTATTCTACCAATATAAAATAATCCCCGGCTTCTTGAATTGTCAGCTTAATATTGCACCTAGCATCAACAGGCACATATACACCATCACTATTTACTGAGACACCGTCCCCCGACACAACTTTCATATTGTTAAGCATTACGCTGTAAGCTTCTGCTTCAATGTCTACTTTAATAAGCCCTCTTGATACTTCTTCGTCACTTAGCATATAGCTTCGGTTCATAGCTGTATTAGCAGCATCTATCTTTTCAACTTCCAGCTTTACTATGATTATTAATGCTAAGAACCAAGCTGTTGCTGTTAATAAAACTACAATTATTATTGTCCGAAGAAGATTCCATTTCTTCATCACAATCCCCCATTCATCGAAGCTTTTTATGATTACCGGTACCTCTAATTCCTTAGCTTGATACAAAATCCTTAGAAACCCAAAGAAAAGAGGCACCGGTATGTTATAGCTATTAATTATTTACTAATCTTCTCATTAAAAATCTGTAACTGCTCCTCTAGAGCTGCGTTTACCTTTGAATCTATCTGAGGAGCAACATCAGCTGCATTCTTACGTCCTTCACGGACATCACCAAGCATCTGCCATATCTCGTCATTGAATATTGCGCCAAATCCAGGAACAATTTTATTGATGTCACCTCTGATAGAATTAGCGGTACTCTTATAAAGAGCCTTAAAACCTTCAGTAAGATGGGAGTTCTGTTCAAATTTTGTAATTACATCCGGATGTTGTGTACAGGGAATAAACCATGTTTTTAATAGCTTAGTATCACCATCCACTACATCCTTATCACCTCTTGCCTCAAATATATCAAGTCTCTGTAGATTACCTTCCAGGCCATAGGTTAGCCATTTTAATAGCTGGAATGCTGCCTCAGGGTCTTGACTGGTACTTGTTATATAAGCAGCGTCAACATGAATAGGAGTATTTACCGGTGTATTAGCATCCAATCTAGGATATGGCCAATAGTCCCATTTAACCTTGGTCTCATTACGCATCCAGTTATCATTCCAAGTAGCATTGGTACAAAGTAATGATATTCCATTCTTAAATGTATAATGATTATCGTCCTTTCCTGCTTCACCAAATTTCAACACATAATCACTATCCATTGGTGTACTTCCGTCCTCTGCCTTTGGGTATTTCATTGCCCATGCATCCAAGCCTGGAACAGCTCTTAACTCTGCCAATTTGTTCATAGCAGGTACCCATTTTTCAGTAAAGTTAAACTTCTTATTTACATAATCGTATGCCGGATAGTAATAGCCATCCTCCTGTGCTGAATACACCTGATCGAAGTCTTCCAAGGTAGCTGAGCCACATGAATCACTTGTAATCGCCTTCTTAACAATCTCTTCAAATTCATCTATGGTCCAATCATAGCTTGGCTTGTCAATGTTAAGCTCCTCTAACATATCAAGATTCATTGTAATTCCCATAGCATTCATCTGACAGGGCAGAGCATATAGCTTACCGCCATAGGTATATGGATCAGTCATGCCGGAAGGCACATAAGTAGCTTCCTCGTCTCCAGCCATCAAGTCATTTAAGGGCATTACATATCCGCTGGCAACCTGAGGTGCGAATTCATTCCAATCAAGCCACATCAGATCGGGCATGGCATTTGCGGCAGCCTTCTGTGTCAGGTACTCATTGAAAGCTCCCCAATAGCTCCCCGGAAATGGTTCATCCACTACCTCAATATTAGGATATTGAGCACGAAATGCATCTAAAACAGGTATAATCTCTGCCGCTTCGCCCTCCGGATATGCAATTACAACCTTACCTGCCATCTCGTATGGATTCGCTTGAGCAGAGTCATCTGTAGTTGCATCCTTTCCCTTATCATCTGCCTTTACATCCTTTTCCTTATTTTCTGTGTCAGTTTTTCCTGTAGGTGTATTATCTTCACTATCTTTACCTGTTTTACTACACCCTACAAATAAAGCTACAACCAGTGTCATCACAAAGATGACAGACATTAGTCTCTGAAATCTTCTTTTCATACCTTTCCCTCCTAAAATTAATTATAATATAAGATAAGATGAATTACATCTTAAAAAATATTCTGTTACTTTAACGGTTAAATAGAATACAAAAAATTAATTTCTGGTTTTTTTCCATATTTAATTATTAATTCATATATAGCGCTCTTATAGCAAATCTTAAATTGCATACTTTGAATGTCCTCAGGTAGATTTGGTTCACAACTAATCCCTTGTGAGTTAATCCATACTCCTGCAAAACCAAAAATCAATGCTTGCCAACTTGCACCTAATGCAGCCGTATGGATTCCTTCCTTAGCTGTATTACTCATCAAGTTTTTTAAATCAAGAAATATTGATTTATTAAAATACCTCCATGCCTCCTTTCTAAGCCCTAATCTTGCTGCTATCAAAGCATGTATTCCAAAGCTTAATGTCGAATCATGCAAGGTTTTAGGCTCGTAATAATTCCATGCCGCAAGCATTTGATTCCTCGGCATCTCCTCGGGGAAAAGCGCCATATACATCAGTACATCCGGCTGCTTTAATACTTGATATCTTTGTAACCGGTCATAGCTTAACTTATGATATAATGGGATATTATCATCCTTGTATGCACCTATATCGATGGGTTCCAATCCTTCAAATATAGGATCCTGAATCCATAACTCCCGGTCCTTATCATAGTAGGTTACTGCCTTATCAATAATATCCTGCCATTTCTTTGTTTCATCTTTCACCAATTGTGTCTTTTCCCTTAAGCTCTCCCATTTCTCCGGGAATTCTTTCTCCATAAGCTTGATGGAATCCAGGGCAAGTGTAAGATTATGAAGTGCCATTTTGACTGTGTAAAAATTGTTTATGGTGACTCCGCAATATTCATCAGGGCCCTTTACATGTATAAGATTATAGCAATCCTTCTGTTCATCGTAGGTAAACCGTTCCTTCCAATATCTGGCGGTTTGTATGTATATCTCGGATGCATAATCCTTTAGGAAGTTTATATCTCCAGTCTGTTCAATGTATCGTCCAATAGCATATACAATGTCAGCAGTAATATGAATCTCACAACAACCGGTATCCCAAGTTTCACATTGTTCAAAGCCTGTATCCGAAGACATCCAAGAATACCTGGCTCCCTTTAGCGAGAATCTTTTAGCACTCTCCATTGCATCTTCAAGAGTATTGTAACGGTATAGAAGCAGATTCCTTGCAGCTTCAGGATTTGTGTTAAGGAATAGGGGTAACATGAATATCTCGGTATCCCAGAAATAACAGCCCTTATATCTTCCATGCATTAATCCTCTTGCTCCAATACTTGCATATGGATCATCCGACGGATCACTTTGAATCAGTTGGAATATGTTGTATCGGATTGCTCCCTGAAGCTCCTGTGATGATTCTACCTTAACATCACTATGTTCCCATATTCGTTGCCATACCTTTTTACTCTCAACCAGCATTCCATCAAAACCAAATTTAATGCATTGTTCTAAATGATTTTGTGCTATATCCCCAATGTTTTCACCATCTCTGTAATTAGCAACACTAATAAGCTTATCAATTACATAACGATTTCCTTGCATACCCGAAAACTTTATAATCGATCCGGTATAATTATCCTTTGTATCAGCCTCAATAACTGCTTTATATTCCTTCGGTATATTAATATAATATTCCATAGTAGTAATACGATTTGAGTATATGGTTTCTGCTGTAATACTTCCCTTTTTGCCTATAGAAGAGCTATTAATCTTTCCCCACATGTTTACGAATTGGGTGTTGTCACTTAGCTGGTTATCTGCAATTGGAAGATTTATCACATTCCCATCGATACCGGTCTCAAGAATAATGCTGCTGTTATGGTTTTCTGGAAAAACTTCAAATCGAATAGCAGCTGTATGCTTATTCCCCATACTAAGAAAACGGATTATCCTTATCTGTGTTCTTCTGTTTTCCTTATCTAATACAGTATAGGACCAAAGAACAGTACCATCCTTCATATTTAATACTTGCTTATAATCCGCAACACTCATTTCGTTAATATCAGTTCCGTTAATAAAAATCTTACTAGCTGCAAAATCCGGCTGGTTTACCATATCAGTAATACCGGGACGTATGTACTCAAAAAAACCTGATATAAATGTAGTACGTTCAGCATTATTATTTTTTCTTCCGATGGGAGAATAACCTCTTACTCCCATATAGCCATTCCCCTGACTAAAGATACTTTCGCAATAATCTTTTATGTCATTGGAAGCCCCCAACGCCACAATTTCCCATGGTGTAATATCTAAACAATCCAAGTCTACCGCCTCCTTATCTTTCTTGTGCATTATACATTGTCATCACTAAAAGCTTTATTTATTGCGTATGCAAGGAATCCGGCACAAGTAGCAAATGCATCTCCTGTTCTACTTTCACCTGTATATTCATCAACACTTTCACATGCAATTCCATTGTCCATACTACATTTTAATAGATGTTCTCTTGCTGTTAAGGCATTTCCACTTAATAAACTATTTGCAATACTTAAAACCCATGGATGGGGAGCATGTGCACAACCGATTTCTGCAATCGGACAGTCTGCAAAAGAATACTTATAATCCCGCGACCTAATTAAATTGACAGTATTGTTCCACACCTTATCATCAAACTGACAATAACCATAATGAGGCAGTAAAAGCAGGCTTCCAGGAGGTTCATCATATATATCCCAGTTTCCACATAAATCTACTGACCATGCATAGATGGGTATACCATTATGAATCTTGATACAATGCTTTTCTATGGATTCTTTAACGTTTTTTGCTTCATTTGTTAAAGTTCGAATTGTGCCCTTATCCCATTTTCCACTATAAAGTTCTGCAATATCTAGTAAGATTTTCCATACAAGTACATTGTCGTAGGTTAGGAAAGGGTATACATGCATATCATCTGTCGGTTGAAGAAAGGTCTCATAAAGAGCAATCTCATTATGTCGTTTGGACTGTAATATTTTTAGGATTCTCTTAATCCCTGCCTGTATATACGCCTCCTCAATAAATAAATAGTCACCGGAAGCTTTAACATACTCTGCTAAAGCAATTACAGGAGCACATAGTTCATCCAGTTCAAAGCCCGGCTCCAGAACTGTGCCATCAATATATCTACTGTGAATACCTACATTTTTAATCTGTTTTGTGAAAACATAATGCAGTATTTCTCTGGCATATTCAACATCAGCCATAAGAATTGCCGGGAAGCTCCATAACAAGCTGTCTCTGTCCCAATAAGCTGCGCTTACATAATATCTGGGACTTCTAGAAGTAACCAGTACTAATTCCTCTGTATCAAGAGTTATACCTGAGCCAAAGAAGAAGCTAAAGAACATATTACGGTTTAATATAACGTTTAGTCTTTCATCCTTAATATTGCGCTCTCTCTTAGCTAACCAGTCACAGGTCTTTCTGTGTTCGACCTCAAATCCATGACGTAGCATCTCTTTGGCAGAGGTTGAAGCGGCTACTTCCTCAAAACCAAGGCCAAACCAATAATTCTCTATAGACACATCTCTTGGTGCCAATACTTTCTTTTGAAAGCACTCATAACGAATACTACCGTCCTCCTCTTGATTACAAGAATAATCAGTGTCTGAGGTCTCCGGAGTTTCTGTATATATTGGAGCAAATGCAAATAAGGAATAACCTAACCTAAGATCGCATACAAAGCAATGATTCCATCCACTCTTATATAGTTTCATCTCACCCTGTATTTCTTTACTTTCATTTATGGAATGCAGGGTCTTATTCCAGTAGCCCTTCACACCGAAGCGCACAGAAACCGGTATATCGTAGTCATTCTCTACAGATATGCGATAACAAAATCCTCTTTCTCCTATTGGTGCAAGAATTGTTCCTTGAATATTTATAGAACCGGCCTTTGCCTTGAATGTGGGTATCCAGTAATGCTCCAAATTCCATTGAAAATCTGTTATAGGAACCGATTTATCTTCTACCTCTATAAAGGGTTGCAGGAAAGGAGTGCCATCATCTCCGCATAACTCCAGCATGCCCTTAGCACCCATATGAAGCAGACTAATTCCTTCTATACTTCCATCAATTTCTCGTATGGTTGGCAATGATACAGTTTCATTTCCAGTTACTATGTACTGTGTAGTCATACATATCCTCCTTGTAGGATTTATTAATTATTATGTTTCATTAAGATTTGATAACCGCTTCGTTCTATACCAAACATCTGAAGCTTACACTTATTTATATTTACCCTGCTATTATTTACGATATAATCATCAATCTCTTCTCCATTCATAGGAACAATGGTAAAATCACAGGATAGCTTCCCATCGATAATGCATTGTTTATCAGCAATATTTATCTTAATCTCTGTTCCCATATCATCCCTAAAATCCATGTTTTTACCTTCGTATACAAAAAAGCATAATCTTTCATATTTGCTACAACAATTAGATATGGCTGCTTCTACACTCTCGTCACCCATCCATAAAGCATGGTTTAGATTCATAGGAATTATACTTTCTGCTCGCACAAATACGGGAATTCTATTATAGTTACAGCTAACATATTGCTTCGTATTTCCGTCATATTGATTCCCATCCCAAAAATCGTACCATTTCCCAGGTGGAAGCCATACTTCTCGTCCTTTGGATCCTTCTTCGATAATAGGCGCAACGAGAATATCTCTGCCCAGCATATATTCGTCTTCAATATCAAGAACTTCCTGCCTAGACGAATAATCGTAAATAAGGTGCGCCATCATCGGCCTGGATGTTTCTGCGCAATATTCAGCCTCTCTCCATAAATATGGCAACATATTCATTCTCAGGTTTGCATATTGACGGTAGATACTAATAATACTGTCATCCTTATTTGCAATTGCCATGTTCCAGGGACTTCTGTCATTGTTCCAATGATTGCGCTGTGTCATATAATACTGTCCGTATCTTGGCTCAGAATGAAACTGCATGATCGGCGCAAATGCTGCGAATGCTGTTGATCTCAGATATAATTCTGTAGAAGGAAAATCTCCTGCAAAGCCACCAATATCAAAGCCCCAAAAAGGAACTCCCGATAGACCAAGGGATAGTCCGGCAAGTAATTGCGCCTTTAGTTCTGAAAAATTAGAAACCTGATCTCCTGCCCAATGAATTGGATATTGTTGAGCTCCTGTATATCCGGCGCGGCTAAAGGTGACTCCTTTTTTGTCACCCATGGTTTGCTTCATAAACCTGTGGTAGGCCATCCCATATAGTACAGGATAATCATTATGTGCCTCTTCAATACGACGTCCGTCACTTAGATAAGCTCTTTCATCAAATAAAAACTCACCGCCATCCGTCTTAAATCCGGCAACCCCCAGCTCTGTAACTAAGTATTTACGTTTATCAAACCACCAATTGAAGGTTTCCTCGTTCGTAAAATCCGGCATTAGAGAATTGCCAAACCACATTTCTGTGATTCGGTAGGGGCTATTATCTTCATTTAATATACAAAGTTCATTCTCAATTGCATACTCAGTATCCAAATCTAGCTGTTTACCATGAGGAGCCGCCTCATATTTGATTACCGGTATCTGCCATAAAATTAATTCCATATTATTTTCATGCAGTATATCAACAAATTTCTTAGGATTAGGCCATTTTCCCTCAGGTGAAAAGGTAAAATCCTTATAGGAAAAAGCACTTCCATCCTCTTTTGGTGTATACTTAGCATCATTCCATATGTAGAAGGTTTCCTCGTCACTCCAAGCCTCAAGAACCATAACTGTAGCTGGTATGGCAAGTGAATTCATTTTTTCTACTTGTTCCAATGCCTCTTCTTGAGTGTTCCAGCCATTAGAGGATACCCAGGGTCCAAATGCCCATTTGGGGGGTAATGTCGGGCTTCCTGTTTTACTTGTATAATCGTCAATTATCTCAGATGGTCTTCCCATTAAAAGCTCGCCACTAAACAATAATCCCTGCTTCGGACAGCGACTAAAGATTCTCACATTACCCATTCTTTCAGTACAATCATGTAAGAAGAATTGCGTTTTCCATGTTCCATGTTGCAAAAAACCAATTTGATAATCCGTGAAGAAAAAGGGGATTGGAAAATAGGTCTTTTCCTGCTGATTCGAATATTGCTCAACTACATAAGAAAGCGGTGATTTCCCCTTTTGATTAACAGAGTCAAACTTCTCTCCAAATCCGTAAAATGCAGAAGCTGCCATCATTAAGTTAGTTTCAATCTGATAAGTATTATCATGCTTATCAACCCAAAGTTTAAATTTTGGTTCATAATCAACTATGTCAATTCCATCCTTTTTAATTACAAGTCGGAATGGCGTCTTTAAATGAGCGGTATAATCATTATTTAAAATATATTCCTTCTCATTAAAGGTACTAAATTGGTTCACTTTATCGGTTAAATGATTTTCAAAAAAAACATGGATACTTTTATTAATGTTGATATTCAAAACATATTTTCTTGTATCCATTTTGTATAGAACACACACACCATTTTCATTCTCACTAACTACTGATGGTTTATCAAGTTCAATTATTTTAAGCGTTTCAAATCTGAAACTTGGGCTAATATCTATATCATTATTGTTTTCAATCAGAAAAGAATAAACAACAGTAGAACAATGTGAGGGAGTTTGGATAGTAAAGGAGAAATACCTTTGTCCTTGGTCATTATGCCCAGTACAGCTTCCTTGTACTATTGGCATCTCTACTCCATCCACCTTCCACTTCATACTTACTTTTGCGTCAGGTAATACATCATCCAGACGGCAACCTATGCAGACACTTTCACCCGCTAAAGGATGGAATGGACGTCTTTCTAATCCACTGTCAAAATGAGGAAACAGCCCCGAAGGCATGTGTTTTATACTCATATTATATCCTCCCTCTTCGTCTAAAGTAGAATCATAATTTTCTCACAGATTCTCTTTCTATAATTTCTATAGGAATTATTATTTCTTTTTTAGGATAATCGATGCTTTGCGCAGCTGAAACAATTAAATCAGCAACTGCTGCACCTTTAGCCTCAACATTCTGTCTTATAGTAGTGATGGAAGGATCACATATAATGGAATCATAGATATCATCAAAACCTATAATCGATATATCCTGAGGAACTCGGACCTTTTCTTTACGAAATCCTTTCACCATACCTACTGCAACAATATCGGCTGTAGCAAATACGGCAGTAACTCCCATACTATTTTTTGATAATTGCTCAGCAGCCTTAATACCAAATTCATAGCTTATGTAACCATGGATACATAATTTTTCGTCAAATGGAATTCCATACTCTTCAAGTGCGTCTTTGTATCCTAGATATCGCATATAATTTACACCTATTTCTTTTACCTCGCCGGAAACAAATGCAATTCGGTCATGTCCATTCTTTATTAAATATTCAGTCGCAAGATACCCTCCATAACGGTCATCAGTTCTTACACTATGAAAATAATGATCATGATCACAATAGCAGTCTACCATCACAGATGGTATTCCAGATTTCTTATATTCCTGTATCTCGTCAGAAGGATACATACCAAGAATAATAATTCCGTCTAGGGATCTATTCTTTGCTATCTCTATATAGCTTTGATCTGCATTAACTCCAGATACCAAAAGATGAAAACCCTCTAACCTGGCGCCATACTCCAAAGCACTTAAAAACTCACCATAGAAAGGATTACTGAACATAAATTTCTTACCCGGTTCCGTTTGTGGTATTACTACACCGATTAAATTTGATTTGCCCAGTCCTGTGCCCCTAGAGGAACTCAAAGTTTTAGCCGCCTGATTTGGAACATATCCTAGTTTTTTTACAGCCTTCCAAACACGCTTCTGAGTATCTTCGCTTATAGTTACGGTTGATTTTTCATTTAATACATAGGAAACCGTTGCAGCTGTAACTCCAGCCTCCTTTGCAACATCCTTTGCTCTGACAACATTCTTCATATAAAACTTCCTTTACATATATTACTTATCCGCTTAAATTGATTTTATCTTAAAGTGAGTGTATTGTCAAGCATTATATACTAGATATCTTGAAATAAACTCACCAATTTATACATATTGTTAGTAAATTACTACTATTTTATATTCTTTCTCATTTATGCGGTTAAATCTATTTGCTTTAAAAAGACTATTTTTCCCTCATACTTTTCCGCTCATTAAGTATGATACGATCCAAAACCGCCTTATAAACCAGAATAATCTGAGCATCTATATAACAAAATTTATTTGATATGAACTCATAGGTTTTGTAAATAAAGCATATGTTAATCAGTATTAATGATATTGCGGTATACTCAGGGCTCATAACTCGAAATATTAGATATACAGATGCCAATAGATAGAACAAAAATGCAAATAAAAAATTCTTACTAATTCGAAAAGCTAATAGCATGGTGTCGTTAAGCCTATTATGCATCTTTGATATAGCCTTAAGATCACGATCTCTCAGCTTCTCATACATATCATTAAATATTGTCTGACTATCACACATCCGACTATCTATATTCTTTTTTATGAAGGAGGAATAACGGTGATAATTTATTTCACCCAATTCCTTTCTGATAAGTTTTTTAAATACATTTGCCATTCAATACCTCCCTAAAATAAAGGTTTATATTTCAAAATGATCAAATAAATCAAATGTTTGTTACTACTATTATTCACATAGGACACAAAATAAAACTCTGTAATTGATGTAACAACTTCCTATTAATTGAATTATATCAATTTCGACAACATAATCCTACATCTTTTTCATTATATAATATGTTATCAGCATTAAAAAAGCCACTTTTTTATAATAAAATGGCTGGTAATCTTTATAAATATTTTCTGACATTTCATAGAACTTTTGTTAATATAAGGGCTTGCCTAAAAAAAAGACTAAATTATTAACAATTTGTTCATAATCTATCCACACAAACATCATATTTAATAACTATAATATACTTAGAAATAAAGTTAATAAAGAACTTATTTCGAAGCCAAATACGCTAACAAGACAATTTTTTTCATAAAACAAGCCCGGCAGCTACCCTCCCCCTCTACCGGGCTTCTCCTCTTTTTTAATATCATTATGGCTCTATGTTTGACATAGAGCCATTTTGCTTTGTTTTTATTTACATAAGAACTTATAGATTGTTACAAATTCATATCCTTGGCCTGCCATTAGTACACTGCTTGGGAAAGACTTTATATTACATGCATTTGGAAAGTGCTGTGTCTCAAAACATACTCCGCAATATTTACCATAGACTGCTCCATCCTTGCCGTTTTCAACCGGTGTAAGCATATTGGCGCTATAAAATTGTAGGCCTGGTTTATCAGTAAAGACCTCCATAACTCTGCCTGTGGATTCGTCCACAAGTTCTACTACCTTTTCCACCTCATCGCGGCTAGTATTAAGAACATAATTATGATCATATCCGCCAGCTTGTTTGAGAGGCTCATAGTCATCATTAATATTATCTCCGATTCTCTTTAATTTCCGAAAATCCATAGGTGTTCCTTCTACATCTCTGATTTCTCCTGTCGGAATCAAATCATCTCTGGTAGGAGTAAACTGATCAGAATTAATCCACAGCTTATGATCCAATATACTGCCGCTGTTATGACCGGAAAGATTAAAATAGGAGTGGTTGGTCAGATTAACTACAGTGTCCTTATCAGAAACCGCATGATATTCAATTAATAATTCATTGTTCTCAGTAAGACTATAGGTTATGGTAATATCTAAATTGCCGGGAAAACCCTGTTCCAGATTAGGGCTCAGTCTTGAGAATTCAAGACTAATCATATCTTCCTCCTCATAAACTTCAGCCTCATACATTACGGTATTATAAGACGGTGTACCGCCATGCAGATTGTTTTCTCCTTCGTTCTTATCCAATGTATATGTCTTTCCATTCAGATCAAATCTTGCTCCTTCTATACGATTGGCATTTCTTCCGATAAATGAACCAAATCCCGGACTATTGTTCTCATAGCCCAAGAGATTCTTATAGCCTAATGCCACATCCGCCATATTCCCTTCTCTATCAGGAACAATTATACTTACAATATTAGCTCCAAAGTCTGTAAAAGATATCTTCATTCCGTTATTATTGGTAACCGTATAGAGAGTGGCGTCCTCTCCGCTTTTCGTTCTACCAAATGATTTTTGTGTGATTTTCATTGTCTATCTCCTTAAATTTATTCTTTTGGACTAATCATTTTAAATAGTATAACACAAGGGTTAAATTTATCCAATATTTCTTTGCTAATGAAACTATTTTAAAATATGGAGGCATTTTGTAATATAAGCTTGCAACATAAACTTTTGTCAGTATAATTATATATGGAAGTATTTGGTTTTAATATATTTAATTAAGGGGGAGAATTATGAAATACAGGAATACCATTAAGACTATTGCTATTCTAGCTTTGATGTTAGTAGCTATGTTACCGAACAGTACCACTTCTGCTAATACAGATAAGGGCTATCTCCTTATATTTGAACAAAAGGATGGCACTTATAAAACCTTTGATAATTTGGTATATAAAACTTCTAATAATTATCTTTTAGTTAAAGCTAAATCAACAGCCAAAGCATTGGGATTAAAATACCAGAATGGTAACGGATTAAATAAAGGATGTAAGATATCCTTAGGAAGTAAGCAACTTACTTATACAAGAAATTCGAAAACATATTACTATAGCTCCGAAGGATCAATCAAAAAGATGTTAGCTAATTATAAGCAAGTATTGATAGCCTCCACAAATATGGTTCATTATAGTACATTAAGTGCCTTCTATGGCTGCAGCTATTTTAACACTGAACAGAATGAAGGTTATAATAGTAATGGATATAAGGGGGTTATTGTATATAGCGCAAAGCAGAAAAATCCCACATTGCCTAATGCCGGTACACTGTTCGGTATAAATATCAACGCCTCATTGTACCAACATGAATACGGTGGCTATAGTGCACCGGTAATAAGCGCTTCATTTTCCATTGATGATGGGGCAGGTAACCTTAAGTTAAACTTGTCAAATGTACTTGATACCTACCGCAAAAATAAGCTTCCTTCTGATGGAGTATACGGATATGGTTATTGCGAGGAGAATATTATCATAGAGGGAATTAATAATAAGGGTGAGATGGTAGGAAAGTCTGATATCAAAAACAAAAATTTCATTGTTGATTTTCCTGGTGCCCAGACCCTAAAAATATCAGGCAAAATTAAGAATCTCAATATCGGATTTACACCTGAAAAGCCTATTGTAATTACTGATTCTATAACCTATCTTCCTAAGGATATTGATTGGTTATCACCCGATGGATGTACAAGGAAATATTTTGTTCTTCCTCCATATACGGTATTTAATTTTTATAATTGGATAACCCAGGTAGCTTATACTCACAATTTTAATGTTTTAGAAAAAAATCAAGAGTCAAATGAATTCAATAGCTCCTATCAACTTCTGTCTATAATATTCTTTACTGCACCGGAGCCGTTCATTGCTGGAGAAGGATTCGGAATCCAATTTAAAATATGGGATAAAACCATAGATAATCCTAATGTATTGGTTTATGATAGCACTATAAATTCCCAATCAAAGAATTATGAAACTGAATTGAACAAAATGATTAAAGCATTAAAAAAGGTTGGTTTGAATAAATACTTTAATAACACAATTATGAAATCTAAAATGATAATTAAAGTAAAGGATGGGGTTCCTACAGGTGGCCACACCGGAATTACCGTAGAACCTGATGATACTAATTTAGATGATCAGTTTGATTATTATGTGCATTTACATGAAATGACTCACTACTATGAGGGCCAACGATATCATTACGGTTTTAATATAAAAGCATGGGCAGAAGGAAATGCCATGACATTAGCAGAAAAGGCTATGAATGAAATGAACATAAATACAGAGAGCTTTTATACCTTTAATAGGCCAGTATCACATTTAATTAATGCAAACAAAAATAACTTCGAGGATTATTACCTCTCAATAAGCGGCGATGATGCTTATATTATCGGATATAATTTTACAAAATTTCTAAACAATACTTATGGCGATGATACTGTATATCGAATTCTTGAAAATGTATATAAAAAGGATATCCCGGCTTATGATGCGAAAAAGACTAAATACGATCAGCTATTTGCAGATTGCATCAAAGAAGCAACTTCAAAGGATGTGTTTGATAGATTTGTAGAAGAATATAAAAGCAAATAATATATCATAAGTTATTGACAGGCATATCCTCCTGTTGTATACTTTAAAAACAATATATAGTTATATCTTTTAATATAATCACAATATATTGTCTTTTCTAGTTGAATTCTTCATTTGAAGCTATAGATTAGAATTGCCATAATGAAAGGTTTTAAGTCTTCCGAGGCTATAGATTATAGCCCTGGAAGTAATAGGGAAACAGGTGCAATACCTGTACGGTCTCGCCGCTGTAAATGGGGAGCCTGCTCTAAGTTTATTTATTACATATGCCACTGGATAGATATGATATATATGAGATATTTTATCCTTATCATATAATGTCTGGGAAGGCCGGAGCAAAGGCTATGATCCATAAGTCAGAATACCTGCTTATAACCTGTACCAATCTTCCACGAGTCATGGACAAAGGTATAATAAAGAGGCTTTCTTTATTGACCTTTCCTATTTGTGGGAAAGGCTTTTTTATAGAAAGGAGTATTGTATGAAGGAATCAAAATATTTTTTAAAGGTATTCTTAGGAACACTGGGTCTATTCGCTGTAACTGTTTTATTACTCTTTATTTTCTTTAACAGAAACAATTCCTCCTCTGTGGGAAGCAAGGAAATCTTAATCCAGGTTATAATTCCAGGCGAAGAAACAGAGGAATTTAAATTATCTACAGATGCTTATACTCTACGAGAAGCATTAGATGAAGAGAAGCTAATTAAAGGACAGGAAAGTGCTTATGGCTTCTATATAGTCGAGGTTAACGGCCGACTGGCTGATGATTCTAAAAGTGAATGGTGGTCAATAACTAAGGGTGGCGAGTATATTGAGTATGGTGTTGATATGATTAATATTCAGGATAAGGATCAGTACGAGCTTACACTTATGGAAGGTTATTAAGGAAGTGACGATGCCCATGCGTACTAAGAATATTGTTACTGTAGGAATCATGTCAGCTTTACTTATAACCGTACAGGTTGGCCTATCTTTCCTGCCAAATATTGAGCTTGTATCCTTACTTATTATCCTAACCACTATAATATATGGATGGAAAACATTATATATCATCTATATTTTTGTCTTAGTGGAGGGGCTAATCTATGGGTTTGGTATCTGGTGGATTAATTACCTATATGTATGGACTATCCTAATGCTGATAACCATGATTTTTCGGAATAAGCGCTCTCCATTTTTCTGGGCAATACTATCCGGAGCCTTTGGACTGAGCTTTGGATTGCTCTGTTCGATTCCCTACTTGTTTATCGGAGGTGTTCCAATGGCAGTATCAGGAATTATCAGTGGCATCCCCTTTGACGCCATACATTGTGTCAGTAATTATGTCATTGCCCTGACGCTTTTTAAACCTCTTTACCATTTCCTAAATTGGATGAATCAAAATATGCAAAAAAATCCTTAAGGATAAACCTTAAGGATTTTTTTAATCAAATTCGTTGTTTATAACAATATATCCAATTTTTAAAACTTATTTATAGTTTAGAAAAAGGTACATTGTAAACCCAATCTTGATTAAACTCTTACTACGTTAGTTGCCTGAGGACCCTTAGCTCCCTGAACTACTTCAAACTCAACTTCTTGGCCTTCTTCTAAAGATTTGAAGCCATCCATGTTAAGACCTGAATAGTGAACGAATACATCGTTACCTTGCTCATCAGAGATAAAGCCAAAGCCCTTCTGATTGTTGAACCACTTTACTGTACCTTTGTTCATGTATAAATTCCTCCAAAAAATAATGATTTAATTGCCGACTATTCGGCAACACATTTATCATAGCACTCTTTATTGGTGGTGTCAAACATTATTTGTTAATAATATTGTTAATTTCATAGGCTTCCTTTGCCGTACATACCGCATATCCGTGCTCTTTTAGAACATCCAGTGCCTTGGACAAGTCAGATAGCTTCATAATAATGGATGTATCTCTTCCAGCAGTTGCCAGGGTATACATATATTCCACACTGAGACCGGCATCATACAATACCTTTAATACCTCATGGAGTGTTCCGGGCTTTTGAGGAATTTTAACCGCAATAACATCAGTTAGCTTGGCAGAAAAGCCTTCCTCCTTCAGAATCCGTCTCCCCTCCTCAGGGTCGGATACAATCATCCTAAGCATACCGTATTCGGTTGTGTCTGCAAGACTAAAGGATGCAATGTTGATATTATGTTCCATTAATACCTGAGTAACGCCTTCTAACCTGCCTTCCTTATTCTCAATAAATACCGATAGCTGTTTAATTAGCATAGTACCCCTCCTTATAAATCTCATTATTTCATTTACAAAAGTCCAGTACTTCTATATCAGCTTTCTCTTGTCTATAACCCGTTTGGCGAAAGCCTAACGGGCCA
>SHOH01000002.1:46164-53434 GCA_004294845.1 Anaerolineaceae bacterium | reverse complement strand
CCTATATCAGCTTTCTCTTGTCTATAACCCGTTTGGCTTTTCCTTCACTTCTGGCTATTGTCTTTGGTTCGACCAGTGTTACTTTAACCGCAAGACCAAGGGCTGTCTGTAGCACATGGGAGATTTTCTTAGTCAGGCTCTCCAGTATTCTTATCTCATCAGAGAAGAAACGCTCTTCTACCTCAACCTGAATCTCCAGTACATCAAGATTGTTAATTCTATCTACAATCAGAATATAATGAGGACTTGTTTCACCCATTTCAAGTAAGGCGGCTTCTACCTGTGATGGGAATACATTAACACCACGTATAATAAGCATGTCATCGGAACGTCCTTTAAATCTGGATATCCTTGCTAAGGTTCTTCCGCATTCACAGGGCTCATAGGTGATACTGGTAAGATCCTTGGTCCTATAACGAAACAGTGGCAAGGCCTCCTTAGTAATTGTGGTAAATACCAGCTCGCCAACCTCTCCCTCCTTACAAGGGGCAAGTGTCTCGGGATTTATGACTTCAGGTATAAAATGATCCTCATATACATGAAGTCCCTGATGAGCATCACAGTCGGCGGCTACTCCGGGTCCTAGTATCTCGCTAAGTCCATAGATATCATATGCTTTAAGATTAAGCTTAGCCTCAATCTCCTTACGCATGTTCTCTGTCCAAGGCTCGGCACCACAGATAGCAGCTTTTAATTTTATTTTATCAGTTTTTCCAGCTTCTGCAAGAGTTTCTGCTATATGCAAAAGATATGAAGGAGTACATGCGATTGCAGTTGCCTCTAAATCCTCCATCATTGTAATCAATCTTTGGGTGTTTCCTGTAGACATGGGTATTACCGTTGCCCCAAGATTTTCCGCACCATAATGAAGGCCAAGCCCTCCGGTAAAGAGTCCATAGCCGTATGCTACTTGAATCTTATCATTTGCACCAATGCCTGCCATGGCTAATACCCTGGTTACACATTCTTGCCATATCTCTATATCCCTTCTGGTATAGCCTACTACGGTAGCCTTACCTGTCGTACCTGAGGATGCGTGAACCCGTACAACCTCAGACTGAGGTACAGCAAATAATCCAAAGGGATAGTTATCTCTTAGATCCTCCTTGGTTGTAAAGGGAAGCTTATCTAAATCCTCCATTCCTTTTATATCGCTCGGTTCCAGGCCCAGCTGCTGCATCTTTTTACGATAGAATTCTACATTGTGATAGACACGGCTAACGGTCTTTTTAAGCCTTGCACCTTGCATGTTAAGGATTTCATCTCTGCTCATGCATTCTTTCGTTTCATTCCATATCATAAGCCTACATCCCCCTGTTCGGCGACCGCATAGCCTTTTTCAAGCAAAAGCTCTTTTGACTTATCCAGATTATCTGTATTTATTATAATCAAAGGAACCTTGCCGTTGCGAAATACTATAGAATAGATATAATTAACTCCAATACCTGCGTCTGCAATAACCTGAAGCAAATCATGTAAAACTCCGGGCTTATCCTCCAGCTCTACAGCTATTGCCTCTGACATAGTGACTGCAAAACCGCTGTCTATTAGTAGTGTTTTTGCTTTCTCCGGCTGATCTACAACCATTCTCAGAATTGCAAACTGCGGTGTATCAAAGGAAGCAATCGCCCTTAAATTAATATTATTATTTTTAAGTATGGCTGTTACTCTAGCTACACTTCCTATTTCATTCTGTATAAAAATCGATAGCTGTCGAATCATCTAATAACCCTCCCTTTTCTTATCCTATATACTCTAATTAAATCGAAGCATGAGTCTGTCTGCTTTGTGTAGATTGCCAGGTGTAATTACTTTAGAGATTATATCCTAATTCAAATGCCTTCTTATTGATATCAATAGTCTTTGCAGGAACGGTCTTTTCAATCACGGATAACCACTCATCCTTTGAAAATTCCATATGCTGAGCCGCGATACCCAGCACAATTACATTAAACACCCTGCTGTTACCAAGTTTTTTTGCCTCTTCTAAGGCATCCACCTTATATACTCTATGTTTCTTAGCAAGCTCTTCTATAATATTTTGCGGATATTTTGCAGCACCTATAACCACAGGCATGGGGTCAATGCGCTGGTCATTAACAACTATTGCTCCACCATCTTTAAGAAAATGAACATATCTTAAAGCTTCAAGCTTTTCAAAGGCAATAAGAACATCAGCCTGACCTTCCTCAACTATGGGCTCATTTACCTTGTCTCCATATCTTACAAAGGTTACCACACTTCCACCGCGCTGAGCCATTCCATGCACCTCCGAAAGCTTTACATCATAACCTGCTTCGATGGTAAGGGCGCCTAAAATTCTACTGGTAAGCAAGGTTCCTTGTCCGCCTACACCTACTATCATTATATTTTTAGTCTTCATAACACACCTCATTTCTTTCAACCTATACGCTCTTGATTGCGTTAAACTTACATAAGTCTACACATAGTCCGCAACCATCACACATAGTATCATTAATTTCGATTTCCCCATTCTCCTTCTTGGTAATGGCGGGACATCCGGGCTTCATACAAAGACCACACAGCTTACATTTATCCTGTTCTATATGATACTGTTTAGTCACAGGTGATTTATCAAGTAAAACACAAGGAGCCTGTGCGATTATAACTGCAATTTCATCCATTGCCACAGCTTCTTTTATAGTCTTTTCAAGTTTTTTAGTATCAAAGGCATCGACAACATAGACATGCGGCACACCTACAGCCTTACACAGCTTTTCTAAATCAACCGAATAGGTGGCTTCGCCCATCAGGGTCTTTCCGGTAGCAGCATGGTCCTGGTGTCCTGTCATGCCTGTGGTGGAATTATCAAGTATCAAGACTGTTCCGGTACCCTTATTATATACCATATTCATAAGAGAATTAATTCCTGTATGTAGAAATGTACCATCTCCGATTACAGCAACCCAGTCCTTGATATATTCCTTACCCTTTGCTTTCTCCATACCGTGTAAGGATGAAATACTTGCTCCCATACATATGGTGGTATCTACTACGCCTAAAGGTGCCACGGCTCCTAGGGTATAGCAACCGATATCTCCAGCCGCACGAAGCTTAAGTCTCTTTAATACCGTATATACACTTCTGTGTGGGCATCCCGGACACAGAATAGGAGGACGATTAGGTACATCCTCTGCTGCAGATAAGGATATTTGCTCACCTTTAATTGCTCTTCTTAGCATATTGGCAGAATATTCTCCCTGTACAGTCAGAATATCCTTACCGATAGCATCTATTCCCCAGGATTTTACCTGTTCCTCAATAATAGGATCAAGTTCTTCGATAACATAGAGAGTATCCACTTTAGAAGCAAACTCCTCAATTAACCCTCTGGGAAGAGGATTAACTATTCCAAGCTTTAGAACAGAAGCTTCGGGAAGTGCTTCCTTAACATACTGATAGGGTATCCCCGAGGTTATAACTCCAATTTTATTATCCTTATATTCCACTGTATTAATAGGGAAATCACAGCTATCTTTAATGAGAGCCATTTCCCTACTTTCCACTACGAGGTGGCGCCCCTTTGCATTACCGGGCATCATAACATTCTTAGCCGCATTTCTAATATAAGGTTTATCAGAGGTATCTATTCTATCATTAAGCTCTACCAGTCCCTGGGAATGGGAAAGCCTGGTTGTACTTCTTACTATAACTGGTGTATCGTATTTCTCACTTAGATCATAAGCAAATTTAACGAAATCCTTTGCCTCGGCACTGTCTGAGGGTTCCAAAACCGGAATTTTCGCCGCTCTTGCGACTGCCCTGGTATCCTGCTCATTCTGTGAGCTGTATAATCCCGGATCGTCAGCAACGATTACTACCAAGCCCCCGTTTACACCGATATATGAAGCGGTAAAGAGCGGATCAGCCGCTACGTTTAATCCTACATGTTTCATGGAAGCCAATGATCTTACACCAATTATTGATGCTCCTATGGCTACCTCCATTGCCACCTTCTCATTAGGTGACCATTCTGAATATATTTCATTATATCTTATAATATTCTCACTGATTTCTGTGCTGGGTGTGCCCGGATACGCCGCAGATACCTTGCAGCCGGCTTCGTATGCACCACGTGCAAATGCTTCATTTCCGAGCATTAATACTTTTTCTGACACTTATGTTTCTCCTTTCATCTATCAAGTAAGTTTATATAGCTTGCTTGAATAATCTCGCTTGCTAATTATCAAGTCTAATATCTATTGATGTTTTTATCGCAAATCCGTTACTCGTCTTGCCTTACCCTCAAATCTCTTTAAACTTCTAGGTGCTACTAATTTTATCATAGCATCAAGTCCTAGTACAGTCCTTAGATTGAATTTGATTTTCTTTTCCAACTCACCAAGCTTGGCATATGAATCGAGTAAAGTTTCATCACAAAGTTCAACCTTAATCTCCATTATATCCAGATAATCCTTACGGTCTACAATAATCTCATAGTGAGCACCTATTTCTTTAACCTGAAGAAGTACTTCTTCAATCTGACTGGGAAATACATTGACTCCACGGATAATGAGCATATCATCAGATCTGCCGGACAAATTCTCCATCCTTACAGTAGTCCTTCCACATTTGCAGGTTTCATAAAATAGTCTTGTGATATCGCCTGTACGATAGCGGATAAGTGGTAGTGCTTCTTTTGTAATACAACTGATTACAAGCTCTCCCTTTTCACCGGGATCTAATACCTGACCTGTATCAGGATTAATAATCTCAGGAATAAAATGATCCTCATTAACATGCATTCCGCATAGCTCAAGACATTCGCCGGATACCCCGGGGCCTACCAGCTCACTCATACCGTAGTTCTGGGTTGCCTTCATATCGCTACCCCAAAGTCTGTGCATCTCTTCTCTCATAGGCTCGGTCATTCCTTCCCCGCCAAAAAGACCAATCTTAACATTCAGATCCTTAGAAGGGTCTATTCCCATATCTTTTGCAACCTCGGCAATATGTAAGGCATATGAGGGTGTAGCAACCAAAAGGGTCGCTCCAAAGTCCTGCATATACATTATCTGCTTCTGAGTATTTCCACAGGATGCCGGAACTACACTGGCTCCTATATTCTCCAAGCCATAATGAAGGCCTAATGCTCCTGTAAACATTCCATAGCCAAAGCTAATCTGAGCTACATCCTCATCTGATGCCCCTCCCATGCAAGCAATTCTAGATACACATTCTGTCCACATGGCCATATCGTTTTTAGTATATCCTACTACAGTCGGTTTACCTGTGGTACCCGAGGAGGCATGAATACGAATCAGCTCCTTCTTAGGTACAGTAAACATACCATAAGGATAATTGTCCCGCATATCCTGCTTCACTGTAAAGGGAAGCTTACGCAGGTCATCAAGGGATCTTATATCATCACATGTAACCCCTGCCTGCTCCATTTTATTACGATATGCCGGTACCTTATCATAGATACGTTTTAAAGTAGCCTTAAGCCTTGTGAATTGAATTTCTTCAATTTCTTGTCTTGTTAGGGTTTCTTCCTTAGCCCAAATCATCTCATCATCCCCCTATAATATATTACATTATTTTCTGTTATTTTAAAGCCATAATGCCTTTTTATATTGAAACTGCTCTATAGCACTTATATAATTATTCTTCGATCGATTTCTTCTTATGTACTGTTACGGTTTCCTCATAGCATTCAAATACAGAATCCACTTTATCTTTATTTATTTTCGGTGTAAGTAGACTAACGAGAGGCACAATCACGAGTCCCGCAACCATAGCCAGCGCACCTGCATTTATCGGTGAGCTTATATAACCGAATATCATATTAGTGGTTGTAATTCCCACACCTGATATAAAGCAAGCCCATACTGCTGCCTTGGTAACTCTTTTCCAATAGAGACCATATAGGAAGGGCGCTAGGAAGGCTCCTGCTAAGGCTCCCCAGGATATTCCCATAAGCTGTGCTATAAAGACCGGAGGGTCTAGAGCCAGTATTACAGAAACCACAATAAAGAACACTATGAATATTCTCATAATCTTCAGTTGCTTTTTCTCGCTCATATCCTTAAATATAAATCCCTTGATAAAATCTAATGTTAAAGTGGAACTGGAGGTCAAGACCAGACTTGACAGGGTTGACATGGATGCTGACAGAACCAGTATAATTACTATGCCGATTAATACATCTGATAAGGAGTGTAGCATATGTGGCACGATGGCATCAAATATAATCCCTCCCTGGTCATTATGTATAGCCTGGTTATCAAATAATCTTCCAAAACCCCCTAGAAAATAGCTTCCCCCTGCTATAATTAAAGCAAATATAGTAGATATAATGGTTCCTGTTTTAATTGATTTTTCACTTTTAATCGTATAGAACTTATGTACCATCTGAGGAAGTCCCCAGGTTCCTAAGGAGGTTAAAATTACTACCCCAAGTAGATTTAAAGGATCAGGACCAAAGAAGGAGGTAAATGCTCCCTTTTGTCCGAGTGTTAATGCAACATCACTTTCAATTTCCGACAGCTTTACAATGGCTGATAAGAAGCCTCCATGCTGACTTAAGACTGCTCCGACAACCGCGATGATTCCAAAAAGCATTATAATACCTTGTATAAAATCATTTATAGCCGTTGCCATATAGCCTCCCATGATTACATATACACCGGTTAAGGCTGCCATAGCAAGAACACACACCCAGTAAGGGATATTAAATGCCATGCCAAAAAGCCTTGATAATCCATTATAGACTGAGGCTGTATAGGGAACCAAAAATACAAATGATATGGCAGATGCAGTAATCTTAATTGCCTTGCAATCATATCGGCTTCCAAAGAAATCCGGCATAGTAGCTGACTTTAGATGATTCGTCATTACCCTTGTCCGTCTGCCTAGAATAACCCAGGCCAAAAGACTGCCTATAAGTGCATTTCCGATGCCGATCCAAGTGGCTGAAATTCCGTATTTCCATCCGAATTGTCCTGCATATCCAACAAATACCACAGCAGAAAAATAAGAGGTTCCATATGCAAAGGCTGTTAACCACGGTCCTACCGATCTGCCTCCCAGTACGAAATCTCCTACATTCGTTGCATGCTTCCTAGCAAATATTCCAACTGCTATCATAACAGCAAAGAAGCATATTAAAAACACCAATTTGATTACCACTTTTCTACCCCCATTTTATCCAATGTCTTTTCCAGTTTAACGCTTTAAAGCGTCTGCGTTTTAAAGCAATAATATCATTAATCAAAATTAATGTCAAGACTTTAACAAAATTTCCACA
>SHOH01000002.1:40295-46064 GCA_004294845.1 Anaerolineaceae bacterium | reverse complement strand
AAGGAACCTAATGCCCCTCCCATAAATGCAATTAAAAGAAGGGTGCGCTCAGGAATGCGCCACCCTCTCTTTATGGATTTTCTCTTATCCATAGATCGTTTTTTATCTATAACCATTGTTACAAATCCAACTATACTCATTATTACCATGTACAATGTAACAAGAGTATATACAGAATATTCCATAGCTTACCTCTTTAGTGTATGGTGCCAGGCACCTGATTGTTTTGAATCTGTATTCCCAGCTCATTAAGCTGTTTATCATCTACAACATTCGGTGCCTCTGTCATTAGACATGATGCATCCTTAACCTTAGGGAAGGCAATAACATCTCGGATGCTATCCTCTTTAGCCATAAGCATAATCAGGCGATCCAGACCATATGCCAGGCCGGCATGAGGGGGAACACCGTATTTGAAGGCATTCAAGAGGAAACCAAATCTTTCATAAGCAGCTTCCTTAGTAAATCCAAGAACCTCAAACATCTTTTCCTGTACATCACTTTGATATATTCTAACTGAGCCTCCGCCTACCTCTGTTCCGTTTAGTACAATATCATAGGCTTTTGCTCTTACCTTAGCCGGGTTGGTATCCAGCATATGAAGATCCTCGTCCATAGGCATGGTAAATGGATGATGTTTTGCAACATATCTTTTGTCCTCTTCGGAATACTCAAGAAGAGGAAATTCTGTAATCCATATGAATTTGTATTCATCCTTATTTAATAGCTCCAGATTCCTTGCCAGTTCAAGTCTCAGATTACCAAGCACAGCAAATACAGTTTCATCTTTATCAGCAGCAAAGAGCAAAAGATCTCCCGCTTTACCACCCATAGCATTTACCAGATTCTTTAATTCTTCTTCTGTCATGAATTTTGCAAATGATGATTTATAGCTTCCATCCTGATTAACTGCTAGATATGCCAGCCCCTTGGCTCCAAAATCCTTAGCATAATCAACCAGGGCATCAATCTTCTTTCTTGGCATGTCAGCTTGTCCCTCAGCATTTATACCACGGACTGAACCACCATTTTCAAGGGCGGAAGTAAATACACCGAAGTCACAATTTCTCACAGTCTCTGACACATTCACAAGCTCCATGCCGAATCTAATATCCGGTTTATCTGAGCCAAACCTGTCCATAGCTTCGGCATAGGTCATTCTTTGTATGGGAAGCTCTATATCGATATTTATGCTTTCCTTGAACATTTTACGTAACAGTCTCTCATTTACATCAATGACATCATCCACATCCACAAAGGATAATTCCATATCTATCTGTGTAAATTCAGGTTGACGATCAGCTCTTAAATCCTCATCTCGAAAGCATTTTGCCAGCTGGAAATACCTATCATATCCGGCACACATTAAAAGCTGCTTAAATAGTTGCGGTGACTGTGGCAGGGCATAGAAATTACCCGGATGTACTCGACTTGGAACAAGATAATCCCTTGCTCCCTCCGGTGTGCTCTTTGTGAGCATAGGAGTCTCGACCTCCAAGAAGCCTTCATCCGATAAAAACTGGCGGGTAATATTAGCCACCTTACTTCTTAGTATAAGATTTCTTTGAAGATCAGGTCTTCTAAGGTCTAAATATCTGTATTTAAGCCTTAATTCTTCCTTAGTCTTACTCTCCTCTTCAATCGGAAAGGGTGGTGTATCTGCTTCGGATAGTATCCTTATGCTACTTGCTCTTACCTCAATATCTCCTGTTTCAAGGCCTTCATTAACCGCACCGGATCTGGCTTCAACCTTTCCGACTACAGCTATTACATACTCACTTCTTAAGTGTTCGGCTTTTTCAAAGCCTTCACTTCCTACATCACTTTCTTCAAAAATAATCTGCAGAATTCCGGAACGATCTCTTAAATCAACAAATATGATTCCACCTTTGTTCCTGCTTTTTTGTACCCATCCCATTACAGTAACCGTTTCTCCAATATTACGATTAGATAATTCGGTACATCGATGGCTTCTGCGTAAGCCTTTCATTGATTCTGCCATTCTTTCAATCTCCTCTTAGTCTAAATAATAATCAAAGCATTTTCTATTACATGTTCTGGGCCTTACCACATAGGTACCAACCCTTACATGTTCGGGATGTGTCTGATAGGCCTTATATGCATCCTCGTCAGCAAAAACTGAATCCAATAATATATCAGCATCAGAAGAAAACATCGCATTTGTTAACACCTCTATCGATACTATCCCATCAATAAGGTTCTTCAAGTTTTCCAGTTCCTTCTTAATCTCTTCTCCATACATTTTGTTCTCATCATCAGAAAATTCTTCTCTAAAATCCCAAGCTACAATATGCCTTACCATATTGCTTCCTCCTTATCACACTATTATATTTATGTTCTTATTTAGTAGAATAACTTGTACATTACTAAGCTTGTCCATATGAACGCACTTATATCTTATATTCTGATAGTATATCATATGATTTTCAATTTTGGAAACCGAATAATCAAATTTATACAGAATATTTCATACAATAGGACTTTTTCTCTAAAAAGTAATGAACGGAGACGCCGGGAGACCTTCCTTATTATACAGATTGGCCTTCTCAGGATTATCAGCCCATCCATAGCGAACCTTATATGGTTTAATAACCTCTTTCCCTGAAACAATTACACAATCTTCCTCGATAACAGCGTCAGCCGGATAGAATACTTCATCCTCTCCACAGATTTCAAAGGTTTCTGCTTTGTCACCCTTTATAACCAAGCCGCTTCCGGTATAATCAAAATGAAGCTTTATCCTATTATCATCTAAGGACATATGATCATATATCGGTCCGCTACATATATTATTTTCTCCGTGAGCATAGTTAAGAGCCCATAGCGCAAGCCTTTCACCTACGCTTTTCTTATCCCAGGGATGAAGATCATTGTACATACCTACATCAATAGTCACAGTCATTCCCGTGTTAGGAAGCTTCATAAGCTGTCTTTGAGCTTCTCTCACATAAGCCCATCCGCTTACCTCAGGCTCCAATCTCCAAGGACAATAATTGGCAAGCTGAACATAGAAGAAGGGAAGCTCCTTTCTGTTCCACAGCTTTCGCCAGTCACTAATCACAGTTTCAAATAACTCCTTGTAATCATAGGGATTTCCGGTGTTTGATTCACCCTGATACCACAGCACACCCATGATGCTATAGTGTCGTAAGGGATATATCATTCCGTTATAAACTCCGGTAGGCTTATACTGGAAAAATGTTGTGGGAGCTTGGGATTTAGTAATAGCACCGACCTTGTATTTCCAGACTCCGGATATGGGTATTTGTTCATTTTCTATCTTAATATAATAAGGCATATCAGTCACAAACCCACCGATGTTTTGAGTCATTATCACTCGAACAGTTATAATATTCTTCCCTGCCTTCAACAGGCCTGCAGGAATCTTATATCGCCTAGGCGGATACAAATATCCTGTATTGCCAATCTGAACACCGCCTATATAGGTATCATCGGCATCTATAACAGTGCCAAGAACTAACTTTCCTTCCTTACCTGCCAAATGCACGGGTATATTAATCTCCTTCTTAAGCCAAACAGTACCTCTTATGGGCTCAAGCTCAGTTCCTCGAAAGCTTGAAGGAAGCTGGATATCTCTCCAATCATTATAGTTATAATCTTCACTGAACCAAGGCGCATCTCTTAAGCCTTCGTCTGCTTCATACAGCTCATGATACCAATTGTTGTTATATTCGTTCTCTTTCATAATTGTATCCTGCACATAGGAATTATCCTTGCACATACTCAAAATCTCTCTAAATCTATCAAAGCTCATTAATGAGCCTTCACTAATCCAAGCCTCTGCAGGTGTTCCCCCTATGGCAGTAAACAGTAATCCTATAGGGATCTTGTATTTACCATAAATTTTCTTTGAAAAGAAGTAGCCGATTGCACTAAAGCTATTTACCGAATCCGGAGTAACAGGGACCCAATTGCCGTCACTGAGATCCTCTATAGGCTTATGAAAATCATAAACCATCGGTACAGTAAACTGTCTGATTTGTGGATAATCAGCATCCTTTACTTCCTCTTCAAACAAATCAAGTGTTCTGCCAATCGGAATCTGCATATTAGATTGACCAGCCAATACCCATACATCACCAATAAGAATATTCTTAATAAGTTTTTCGTCACCGTCATGATTAATGACCATATCACACGGACCACCTGGCTCTAAATCATTTAACTTTATACTCCAGCCTCCACCGTCATTGACTAAGACATTATAGTCCATGTTCATAAAAGTCAGCTTAAGTTCTTTATTCGGAACTCCTTTTCCCCATATCAAAACCATGGAGTCTCTTTGTAGTACCATCCCATCACTGATTAAGGGTGACAACCAAATTTTGCTTCCATTACTGTTTTTCATAAGTCTCCTTTCCATAATAAAGCACTAGCAATAGGTTCTTAAAGCGGAAAGTTTGTAGTCTTATTGAAAATAAGAGGAGCTATGGATTTCACTATCTTGAAACCGTGCTCCTCTACATGCTATTACAAAGGCTCTGCTCACAGAATAGAACCTATGCTTTCTAAATCAACCTCAATCTGATTACCTGTATCCATATTCTTTACATTAACCTTACCTGCAGCCAACTCATCAGCACCGATAATCACTGTGTTTTTTGCACCTATTTTATTGGCATACTTCATTTGGGCCTTTACGCTTCTGTCCATATAATCCGTCTCTACTATAAGACCTGATTTTCTTAAGCTCTTAACCAATCTATAAGCTGCAGCCCTTGATTCCTTACCCAATATTCCCACATACAGATCCACTGCCGGCTCTGTGGCAAGTTCAACTCCCTCTGCATCCAGCTCTTTAATAATCCTTTCGATACCAAATCCGAAGCCTACTGCGGGAATATCCTGCTTTTCTTCAATCTCATTGACCAGATTATCGTATCTACCGCCGCCGCACAGAGTAAGACCTTCACTATTGATGAATTCAAATACGGTTCTAGTATAATAGTCCAAGCCTCTTACAATCCCGGTATCCACCTGGTAGGATATGTCCATTTCTTTTAACAGATTCTGCAACTCTTCAAAATGCCCCTTACATTCCTCATCCAAATAATCAATAGTCCTTGGAGCATCTTTTATAATTTCTTGACATGTGGGTACCTTACAATCAAGAACACGTAAAGGATTCTTCTGCATTCTCTCTTTACAAGTACCACATAGCTCATTTGCATGTTCATTCAGAAAGTCAAGCAGTGCTTCATTATAGGTTTTTCTGCAATTTTTACATCCGATACTGTTGATGTAGAGCTTTACTCCCTTAAGTCCAAGCTCTTCCATAAATTCCGTTAATAGCGAAATAATCTCTATCTCTGCCAGAGGACTTGCCGATCCGAATATCTCAACACCAAACTGATGATGCTGTCTTAGCCTTCCGCTTTGGGGATTTTCATAACGAAATGCCTGCGTGATATAAAATAGCTTTGTAGGCTGACTCTCAGCATATAGACTGTTCTCAAGATATGCACGAACAGCCCCTGCGGTTCCCTCGGGTTTTAAGGTGATGCTACGGTTCCCTTTATCCTGGAAGGTGTACATCTCCTTTTGCACCACATCAGTGGTTTCACCTACTCCTCTCTGGAATAGAATTGTATGCTCGAAGACAGGAGTTATAATCTCCTTTATATGATATGACTTGCATAGCTTTCTTGCAATTTCTTCAATGATGGTTCTTTTGTACATATCTTTGCCATACCAGTCCTGGGTTCCTCTCGGTCTCTGTGTGATCAT
>SHOH01000002.1:34922-40195 GCA_004294845.1 Anaerolineaceae bacterium | reverse complement strand
TATAACGGAGGACTTTTCCTCCCTAACTATTTATAATTATAAATTACTTCTTATATCTGTGGGTTCATTAATAAGAACCTCTTTTTTCTCATTATCATCTCATCTATTCTACTGATGTAGTCTTTCGGATTCTTAACATTATCCACCCGCTCAATTTTTCTAATATTATTAAAAACAAATTTGGACATTGCACCGGCCCCTAGTGCCAGTATAGTCTGTCTTTCCTCCATAATTAATATATTATAGAGTCCTTCCTTCCCATATCTTGCATAACCGATGTTCTCAAGGTTATCTGCCATATTCTTTTGTCTATAAAGATAATATGGTATATAATCGTTATCCTCGGCAAACTCCTTTGATAGCTTTAGCATATCGGTTACATCCTCGGCTTTAAGTTCCTTATAGTTCTCTTTCTCTATGTTAAGTCTTGCTGCCCGTTTTATAGCCAAAGTATGGACTGTAAGGCTGTCGGGATTAAGCAATTTAATCTTATCAAGAGTATCAGCGACGTCCTCAGGAGTTTCTCCGGGTAGTCCTATTATTATGTCCATATTGATGTTATTATGGCCTAAATCTCTTGCCATGTAGAAAGCTTCATTTATTTGGGAACTTGTATGCCTTCTTCCTATCAAATCCAAGGTTTTATCTTGCATAGTCTGAGGATTGATGGAGATTCTGTCCACTCCCCATTTTATTAATATTTTCAGCTTGTCTTTTGTAATACTGTCGGGACGACCGGCTTCTACACAAAACTCTTTTACATAGGTAAAATCATATAGTTCTCTTAAAAGTCCCAATAAACGGTCTAGTTGCTTAGCTGAAAGAGTGGTCGGAGTGCCCCCTCCCAGATAGACAGTAGACAGCCTTTTATCAGGAAAACAGGTAGAGCCATATCTGATTTCTGATTCCAAGGCATCTAGATAGGTCTCTACAAGGTCTGCATATTTTTCTACAGAAAAGGAAGGAAATGAACAATATAAGCAGGTACTTGGACAAAAGGGGATTCCTATGTAGAGACTGTAACCCTTCTTATAATCCATCTCATTAAGAAGCTCTATTTCACGATTTGCGATAAGGATACTTGTACTTATTTTATCCTGGGAGCAGAGGTATTCCTCCTCCATTCTCCTATAGATCGAATCCTCATCCAATCCCTTCTCAATCATTTCATATACAAGCTTGGTGGGTCTGATTCCTGTTAATATACCCCAAGGCAGTTCCTTTTTGCTTAAGCTTGAAAGCATAGAATAAAGCAAACGTTTCATGGTATTCTTATAGGCCGATTTTTCCCTCACAGGATCCGGTGTGTTGATATAAGAATGATAACTTTCTTTCTTATTATATATAATTTCAATGTTAACTTTATCAAGAGTAAAGTCAATTCTTATGCTTTTTATTCTTATACTCTTATCATTGACCATAATATCGGTATAATAATTAAAGCATTTCTCAGGTGAGCCAGATTCATCTGACACCTCTATATCCTCTTCGGGATAAAATGCCTTTACAATTGGATAGACATCATTCTCATATGCCCTATCTGATAGAATAATTTGTATCATCATTACTCCTGTATTTATGGTTTTATATTGCAACCACCTTATAATAGCTGATCTTTAAGATCAAAGTGATAATCTTTGCTGTAACTCTATAGGTAAGGATTGTTCTTCCTCTCATGACCGATAGTTGTCGGTCTTCCGTGACCGGGATAAACCTCTATGCTGTCTTCAAGGACCATAAGCTGATTATGAATTGCTTCTATTAGCATTTGGTGATTACCTGTGGGAAAATCTGTCCTACCGATACTCTCATAAAAGAGGCTGTCACCGCTAAATACTATTCCATGATCATGAAGATAGTAACACACTCCTCCCTTGGTATGACCGGGAGTATATATTACTTGCCAGGATAAACCTGCTATTTTTAATACTTCCTTATCCTTAAGAAGTATATCTGGATGGACACTTACCTTCTTTCCCATATAAGCTGATGCATTTAGCTCAGTGTCCTTTAAAAGCTCTACTTCAGCTTCATGGGCATATATAGGGGCATTAGTCAGGTCTTTTAGCTCCGGTGCTGCTGTTATATGGTCAAAATGACCGTGGGTAAGGAATATAGCCTTACACTCCAGGTCATTTTCTTTAAGATATTTTTCTATTGTATCTACATTGTCACCTGGATCAATCACAAGGACTTCCTTTGAATTTTGGTTTCTAACAATATAGCAATTATTTTGCACACTTCCAAGTACCAGTGTCTTTATATGAACTTCTCTCATTCCATACCTCTTTCATCTTTATCTACTTAAGCATTATCTATGCCTTATTAACTTTAGCTTAATTTAACCTGCAGTACGCTCGATATCCAGTACACTTTCCACATTTTTAATTTTTGAAATTATTTCATTAAGCTGCTCCACTCCGTTTATTTCAAAGCCTATACTAATAGAAGCGGTACCCTGCTTACTTGTTCTTACATTCATGGATATTACGTCTATCTTATTCTCTGTCAATACCTTGGATATATCTACAAGTACGCCGGTTCTATTATTGGCATATATTTTAATCTCAGCAGGATATACTCCTGTATCTTTTCCGTCCTGTACATCCCATTCGGCATCTATAAGTCTTGCCCGATCATCTTCAGGCAGATTTATCACATTTATACAATCCGTTCGATGGATGGATACTCCTCTTCCTCTTGTAACAAATCCTATAATCTCATCTCCCGGAACCGGACTACAGCATTTTGTAAAGCGAACCGCCAAATCATGGATACCCTTTACAACAATACCACTTTTGGATTTTTTGGATGGTAGTCTATGCTCCTTACTCTCAGTGATATTCTCAAGTACGTTCTCATCGGTTATATCCAGCTTATTCTTTCTGCGATATTCCTCATAAAGACGGTTAACAACCTGGCTTTCCTTTAATCCTCCATGACCTATCGCAGCCAGTATTGACTCCCAATCCTTGAAGCCGTATTTTCTCATTATTACACGGGTGAATTCAGGCTTTAGTAAATCACTGAGCGTGATGTTTTTCTGCTTACAGTAACTTGTAACTAATTCTTTGCCTCTATTTATATTGTCTTCTTTTAATACGGATTTAAACCATTGATTGATTTTGTTCTTTGCCTGTGTACTCTTAACAATGGACAACCAGTCACGGCTGGGTCCCTTAGAGTTCTGCGATGTCATAATCTCAATTCTATCGCCGTTTTGAATTACATAATCAATCGGTACCAACTTTCCGTTTACCCTTGCACCTACCATCTTATTACCGACAGCACTGTGAATACTATAGGCAAAATCAATGGTATTCGAGCCTGTAGGTAGTGTCTTAACATCTCCTGTAGGTGTAAATGCATATACACTGTCTGAGAATAAATCGAAATCATTTTTAAGTAGGCTCAAAAATTCGTTATTATCAGAAAGGTCCCGCTGCCATTCAAGAACCTGACGTAGCCAGGTAAGCTTCTCTTCTTCGGCATTGGAGGTTCCTTTTCCGTCGGCACCTTCCTTGTACTTCCAATGTGCTGCAATACCGTATTCTGCTGTTCTGTGCATGTCGTAGGTTCGTATCTGTACTTCAAAGGGCTGTCCCTTAGGTCCGATTAAAGTTGTATGAAGAGATTGGTACATGTTGGGCTTAGGCATGGCGATATAATCCTTAAATCTGCCGGGAATCGGCTTATACATCTCATGTATAACACCTAATGCAGCATAGCAATCCTTTAAGGAATCCACAACAATACGTACAGCAAACAGATCATAAATCTGATCTAATGTCTTGCTCTGATTTACCATCTTCTTATATATACTGAAGAAATGCTTTATTCTACCATCAGTCTTTGCAGGTATACCCGCTTCATCTATATGGGATCTGACATCATCAACTATACTATCAATATAAGCCTGACGTTCACTCTTTTTTGAAGATATCTTATCGGCTAGTTCTTTATATATCTCTGGTTCAAGATATTTTAAAGACAAATCATCAAGCTCCACCTTAATCTTTGATATACCAAGTCTTTGGGCAATCGGAGCATAGATATCCATGGTTTCTCTGGCGATTTCCTTTTGCTTATCGTCAGTCATGTATTTAAGCGTGCGCATGTTATGAAGTCTGTCGGCAAGCTTTATCAGAATAACACGGATATCCTTAGCCATGGCTAGGAACATTTTTCTAAGATTTTCTGCCTGAATTTCTACCTTATCCTTGGAATATTTAAGCTGAGTCAGCTTGGTAACACCATCCACAAGAAGGGAGACTTCCTCGGAGAACATCTCCGCCACCTGTGTAGTAGTTATATCAGTATCTTCGACCACATCATGAAGAATTCCCGCCACGATACTTTCCTTATCTAGCTCTAGCTCTGCAAGTATGTTTGCCACGCAAAGGGGGTGTACTATATAAGGCTCTCCTGATTTTCTTAGCTGGTCCTTATGAGCAGACAGCGCCAGATTATATGCCTTTTCTAGCATGGAGATATCTGCGGAAGGATGGTATGAAATCACCTTATCAATCAGCTTCTGATAAAGCTGCGCAGGCGAAGTAAAGTCAGCTGGTACTGAAGTAGCAGCCGGCCTGTTTAAAATGCCCTGATTCATAATATCATCCTTATCCATAATAATCTCCATTTTCCAAACAAGAGTGTAACACTTGTATTTATTTAGTTTCCTTCGTATTGTATAACAGCTTCCACATCATAGCCTGATAATTTCTTTCTGCCCTCTAGACCTTTTAATTCCATCAGGAAGATAATCTTAACAACTTCCCCTCCAAGCATCTCTACCAGCTTGGTAATGGCTTCAATAGTGCCACCGGTAGCAATTAAATCGTCCACAATAACTACCTTTTGTCCGGGTTTTATCGCATCCTTATGAATCTCTATAGTAGCCTTGCCATATTCCAGTTCATAATCCATGGAAATAGTATCGCAAGGTAATTTTCCTTCTTTTCTGACCGGAATAAATGCTTTATGCATATTATAAGCAATCGGCACTCCAAAAATAAATCCTCTGGATTCAGGACCAACTATAAGGTCAAATTCGATATCCTTAATTAGCTCCTGCATTTGATCTATTGCAAGCCTTAGTCCATCCTTATCCTGTAACACAGTTGTTACATCTCGAAACATAATCCCGGGCTCAGGAAAATCCGGTATACTTCTTACATAGTCATCTAAAATTTTCATCACACACCCAAACCTTTCTCTTGGACTTAATCTTGATCTTCAGCCCTCATATATATCATATTTAAGCAGATTAG
>SHOH01000002.1:26628-34822 GCA_004294845.1 Anaerolineaceae bacterium | reverse complement strand
GACTAATCTGCTTATCGTGGATATTATATCACTTACGACAATTCTTCGCAAAGCATTATTGATTATAATGCAATAAATTGCTTTAAAATTTATATTATATACAGTTATTACCATTTTGGGGGCTCTTATGGTCAATATATTTCCATATATTTTATAAATTAGATTCAATTATCTATAATTTTGTATCATTATTTGGACACTTTTTGAACCCATATATTCATTAATTCTAGGATAGTATGTAAGGGTAAGCTTAATATTAGTGCGTCTTCCTGTCTTTAGACGCCTAGCCTCATCCATACCGTATCTATCGCTTATATATTTAAAGAAAGCTTCCACATCACCAAAGTAAAGTGCATCCATTTCTCTGCCATAGGAATTTATAACCCGTAGTCTAAATCCATTAGAATTTTTCCCTATTACCAAGAGAGATTTTATGGATAAATCTCTTTCTACGAACAAAGGCTTTTCATTTCCATTGCCGAAGGGTTCCAAGAGCTTCAGCTCATTTACCAGCTCCTCAGACAGATATCCCAGCGGAAGCAATATATCAATGGTAATCTTAGGAACTAACATTTCCTCTGACAATGGCGCTTTCTCATTCAAGGCTTTCCGTAAGGACTCAATATTTTCTGGCATTATAGACAACCCCGCTGCCATCGGATGACCTCCAAGTTTGATCATAAGCTCTCTATGTTTTGACAGCTCTTCTATCATATTATAATTATCTATGGATCTACCAGATCCCTTAACATATTCCAAGGAATCTGTCAGTATAAGTGTCGGTCTATGATATCTTTCTCGTATTCGCCCTGCGATTATCCCCGCTATACTTTCATGACAATCAGGAAGATATACCACTAGGACTTTATCTTTAAGCATATCATTTTCCTCAATCATCATTACTGCCTTATCTACATAATCTGCCGTCATATCCTTTCGTTCTTCGTTAAGGCTTCTTAGCTCTGTGGCCAGCTCCATGGCTTCCTTCTTCGTCTCGGAAAGCAAAAGTCTAAGTCCCTTTTTTGCCGTATCAAGCCTCCCGGAAGCATTGAGGCAGGGACCGATTATATATCCCAGATGAAAAGCTGAAAGCTTATCCTTATCAATCTGACATACATCCATCAAGGCCTGTAGTCCTATATTAGAAGTGTTTTGTAGTAAGGATAGCCCATATTTAACAACAATCCGATTCTCATCTATTAATTCCATTACATCACAGACTGTGGCAATCGCTGCATAAGAGATAAGCTCCTCTTCATAGTCTGCAGTATCAGTTAATTTATACCTGTCAAGTAAAGCAATCGCTAATTTGTAGGCAATGGCCCCACCACATAAGCCCGGAAAAGGATATGTACAAGCAGGCTGCTTAGGATTAATGACGGCATCTGCCTCAGGAAGAATAATTGTGTTATCACTTGTCTCATGAGGACTGTGGTGGTCGGTAACTAATACCGTCATTCCATAATCCTTAGCCATTTTTATCTCATCCATAGCTACGATACCGTTATCACAGGTAAGAAGTGTATCAATTGCACCATCATAAGCCTCTTCAACCATTCTGATATTTATTCCATAGCCGTCATTTATACGGTCTGGTATCTCATAGTCTATATTTGCTCCAATCATTTTCAGCGTACGATATAATATATAGGTTGCCATCACACCATCCACATCATAATCACCGATAATGCGAATCTTCTTTCCAGTGCGGACCTTTTCCTCTAGGATGTCGCAAGCTTTCTCCATATCCTTTAGAAGAAATGGACTGTAGAGATTATCAATGGATGGATTAAGGAAAGCATCAATTAGGGAAATATCCTCCAAGCCCCTGTTGACCAGGCACCTTGCCAGCACCTCACTGATATGACATTTTTCCATGATTTGCGTAAAATCCGCTTTAATATTCTTTATTACCCAGTTTTCCAAACCATCCTCCTATGTATGAGCATATTTATTATCAATGCTTACTCATAATATACTAGCATAAAACAAATAATTTGTTAATAGAAAAAAGAGGCTGTGTCTTTATCCAAAAATCTAACTCCAAGTTCTACAATAGCACCTACTTATTCATATTATATTATAAATAATATATTGTTTAGCATTTTTCAATATAAAATGTTTTTTCTACTTGATTTTCTTGTTATTATAATTGATTATAAATTATATAACATATTTATCAATTTATATAACGAAGGAGTAAAAAATGTTAAAACCGTATATTGTTATACCTATGGGTGATCCTGCAGGCATAGGGCCTGAGATTTCTATTAAGGCTCTTGCAAAAACAGAAATTTATAATTGCGCAAATTGTTGCATTGTTGGTGATGTAAATGTGCTTGAGGTCGCAATGGCTTACAATGGAATGCCTAAAATGAAAATAAACATAATATCTTCTCCATCAGAAGGATTATATGAACCTGGTATTCTAAACGTGATTGATCTTAAAATGATCGATATAGATAAGTTCGAAACTGGAATAGTATCCGCAGAATGCGGACGTGCTGCATATGCCTATATTGAAAAATGTACAACACTTTGCATGAATGGCCAAGCGGATGCTATGGCTACTACACCAATTAACAAAGAATCCTTGCATGCCGCTAATGTTCCATTTATAGGTCACACTGAAATTCTGGCAAAACTGACAAATACAGAAGATCCATTAACTATGTTTGAGGTGCAAGGTATGCGTGTATTCTTCCTTAGCAGACACCTTTCTCTACGAGATGCTTGTGACTCAGTAACAAAAGAAAGAATTGTTGATTATGGTCGTCGCTGTACAGAGGCCTTGCGAAGGTTGGGTGTTACAAACGGTACAATGGCTATCGCCGGTTTAAATCCACATTGTGGTGAACACGGATTATTTGGATACGAAGAAGTTGATCATGTAGAACCGGCAGTTAAGCAATTGCAGGAAGAGGGTTATGATATAATTGGTCCTGTCGGTGCTGACTCTGTCTTTCATCTGGCATTACAAGGCAGGTACAACAGCGTCCTATCCCTCTATCATGATCAAGGACACATAGCTACAAAGACTCTTGATTTTGACAGAACCATAGCAATTACAAATGGACTTCCCTTCCTTCGCACTTCCGTTGATCACGGAACAGCTCTAGATATTGCCGGGAAAGGAATAGCATCCTCCATCAGCATGGAAGAAGCTATTAAGTTGGCTGTAAAATATGCTCCCGCCTTCACCGAAACCAAGATATAGTACAATGTATGGTTATATTTTTTATATTTTATGGTAAATCATATTGAAGGAATACATTATGGTATGTTATAATATATCATATCGTAATTAAAACTACTTATTGCCATGTCGTTACTGATTTTTTAGAATATAAAGCTTTCAAGGCATTATCAGTAGATGATGAAAACTATAAATGAAAGGTATGGTGAAAGGAATGAAGGAGTTTATTATCACGACAGATACAACCTGTGATTTACCGGATGAATATATTAGAGAGCATAATTTGAATGTGGTTCCTCTTTATTATAGCTTTGACGATATCGTGTATGGAGAAAAAAACCAATTGGAACCAAAGGATTTCTATAATAAAATGCGTAGCGGGTCTATGCCTACCACGATGGCTGTTAATCCCGATACTGCCAGGGATATCTTTACCAGCCTATTAGATCAGAATTATGATATATTGCATATCGCATTCTCTTCAGCCTTAAGCGGTAGCTGTTCTGTAACTGCAACCGTTGCCAGAGACCTGTGTGAGGAAATACCCGGTGCCAATATAAAGGTTATTGATTCCTTAAGCGCTTCCTTGGGAGAAGGTCTTCTGGTTCATAAGGCAGTTAAGATGAAGGAAGCAGGAAAATCATTGAAAGACATAGCTGATTGGCTGGAGAATAACAAACTTAATCTATGTCATATATTTACCGTTGACGATCTTCACCACCTTCATAGGGGTGGCCGCGTATCTAAAACTACAGCTATAATCGGAACCTTAATTAATGTGAAGCCTATTCTTCATGTTAATAACGAAGGCCGTCTAGTCCCTATAAACAATGTCAGAGGTCGAAAAAAAGCTTTAATCTCACTAGTTGACCATATGGAAAGAAGATTACCAGGCTTCGAGAATAAGAATGATACCGTCTTCATAAGTCACGGAGACAGCCTAGAGGATGCTGAACATGTCGCTTCCCTTATAAAGGAGCGCTTTGGTATAGATGATATAGTAATTAATTATGTATGTCCCACCATAGGTTCCCATTCGGGACCCGGAACCATAGCATTGTTCTTTATGGGTAATCCAAGATAAATTACCCCGCCATATATACAAACCAAACTTAATATAATTTGTGTAAACAAACATATAAAAAGGACAGTACCATTAATTAATTCATGGGATCTGTCCTTCTATTTATCCTTAATTATTCTTCTAACTAAATGAACCACCATTATGAAGACTGCTTACAACCTCGGTCACACGGTTTTTAGCATCCTCTCCTGTTGTGGATCCTTCTATATAAGTAATTAGTTCCTGCTTCTTTGAATCCGGCAAATTCGAAAAATTAGTCATGGCTTTCATATCTAAAGCCAAGCGCATACCAAGCCCTACGGGCATCTGTGAATTACCATCTATCAAGCTCATAATCTCGCTCCTTTCCTTGATTAACTTATAAATTCGATTTCATAACTTATTGTAATTAATAAAGTTAATATTTATATCACATAAATATATAGTCCACTTTGTCTTATTTATATTATGAGGTAAAACAAGATTATTTATGTTAATGGTTTTATTCCATTTTTTCATGTAAATAACTATGGCAAAATATTAAAAGGATAAGATTATATACATTGTGTGTATATCCATTCTTATCCTTTAATTAATTATACTTTTTATTTTTTAAACTTAACTAAGTTTTATGAAAGCTTTATGAATTCATCAACCAAGTCTTCGAATGCTTTTAAGCTGGTTCTCCAAAAGCTAGGTTCTTCCAAATTTATTTCAGCTTCTCGGGCTGCATCCTCAACTGTGCTAACTGTTGTAGCATTGAGTAAAGCTTTATATTTGGGTACAAATTCCTCTCCCTCATTCTTGTATTTCTCATAGAGTCCCCGTGCGAATAATCCACCGAAAGCATAGGGGAAATTATAAAAGCTTATTTCTTCTGAATAGTAGTGAGGCTTTACAACCCACATATAAGGATGCAGATACTCATGATCTAACCCATCTCCATAAGCTGTTTTCTGAGCTCTTAGCATGATTTCATTAAGCTCATCGGGGAATAAGAAACCTTGCTTGGACTTTTCAAATACCTCTGTCTCAAATAAATATCTGGAATAAATATCACACATAATCTGAGTGGTATCCTGCAGCTGACTTTCTATAAGGGCCATCTTCTCTATACCAGAGGCTTCCTTAATAACAGCTTCCATGATTAGGGATTCATTAAAATTGGATGCAGTTTCAGCTACCGGCATACTATAATCGGTATTAAGAGGCAAATGTTCCTGTATATTAAGTCCGTGATAAGCATGTCCCAGTTCATGAGCCAGTGTTACTATATCACTTAAGGTCCCCGAAAAATTAGTAAGCACTCGGCTTTGCTTCACATAGGGCATATTACTACAAAAAGCTCCTCCTACCTTTCCCTTTCTAGGAAAGAAATCAATCCATTCTTCCTCGAAGGCCTGCTCAACCATATCTGCCAGATCATCAGAAAAACCTTTAAAATGCTTAATCAGATAATCTCTAGCTTGCACCACGGTAAATTTAGATTCACTCTCTCCCATGGGTGCAAATAAATCATACCAGGGAAGACCGTTTTTATGACCCAAAAGCTTTGCTTTATGTTTAAGATATTTATGAAATACGGGCATATATTCACCCATAGCTTCCAACATAGCCTCTAGGGTTTCTCTCTTCATATACGAACCTTCCAAGGTCTGATCCAGGGGTGATTCGTATCCTCTTAAATCGGCAATTGTATTAACCTGTGTTTTAATATTATTCAAGGAATAGCTAACGGCATCCTTAACATTCTCATATGCTTTTAGCTCGGCATAATATGCATCCTTTCTGACTGTAGGATCCTCACTATATGCCAGGTTACGAACCTGAGGTATGGTTATCATATCACCTCTATATTCAACCTCAAGGACTGATGTTAGATAGCTTTGCATATTACTCCAAGCTGAGCCTGCTGATATATTCAACCTTGCTATTACATCTTCCACATCATCACTTAATAAATGCTTAGCATCTTGCTTTATATCATTAATCATGAATGAATAAGCCTTAAGCTTTGGATGTTTATCCATATAATCATCTATAGCTTCAATCCCTGCAATCCATTTTTTCATTATTGCAAATGGTTTGGATATTTCACTTAGCTGCTTTACAAGTATATTAAGCTCATTGACAATTTTGCTGTCTGATGTATTTACAGATTCTCTCAAACTAAGATAGGAGTACAGTGTGGATTTGAGTACTTCAAATTGCTCCATGTAATCAATTGTCGTTAATAAAAGCTTTTCTTCATCCTTACCCTCTTTCAAGGTCTCACTAAAGCTTTTGATTTCATTGATCAGCTTATTAAGTCTTTTTTTATCCTCTTTATACTTCTTGTCCTCCAATCCCTTGTAAAGTATGTCCAGTGACCATTCATTATACATAATCTGACTCCCTTTCTGATTAATTCTCTTACTTAATTAAAATTTTATCTTATACTCTTTTTTATACCATCTACTAATAAGACTTCATTTATAGCGAATACATACTCAAAAGCATAAATTAGAGATAAGCAGATTATACCACGTTTTATTATATCTTCCAATTAACTTTTATAATTGTGGACATAAATGTGCTGTTTCATAAATGGAATATGAAACAGCACTATATATATAAAATCATTTAGAAAGTAATAAATGATATTATTTTTCTACAAATGATTTTATGATATTCTTTTTTCTATACTATTAGTCTTAACTTGGTCTTATGAAAATACCTTGAATCTACTCTCAACCGGTGAAAACTCTTTGTCACCAGGCTCGTTTGTAGGTGTTCCAAAAGGCATCTGCGCTAAGAGTTTCCACTTCTTAGGTAGATCCCATGTCTCTTTAACCTCATCGTCAATCAAAGGATTATAGTGCTGCAATGATGCCCCTAAGCCTTTTGATTCTATGGCTACCCAGATATTATATTGTAGCATACCCGAGGACTGAAGTGACCAAACCGGAAATGCATCCTTATAGAGCTCAAACTGTTCTTGAAGCCCTTCAACCACAGCTTGATCCTCAAAGAACATGATTGTTCCGTAACCCTTCTTAAATCCATCAATCTTTGCATCTGTTGAGGAAAAAGAATCTGCAGGAACTATCTTTCTTAAGGTTTCTCTTGTAATCTCCCATAATTTATCATGGTTTTCTCCAAGAAGAAGAACCACTCTTGCACTTTGTGAATTAAATGGTGAGGGCACATGCTTTACTGCATGTTCAATAATCTCCCTGATTTCTTGATCTGAAATTGGGGATTTCTTATCAATTTCGTAATAGGTACGGCGATTTTCTACCATTTGTCTAAATTCTTTCATAATCTATACTTCCTTTCATTTTTAGTCTTAATTATATTCTTTACAATATTAAAAAACTTTATTTCAATATATGAATATTATGTAGTTCTAATATATTGCTTACAATTATATTGTATACTATTTTTCTGTTTTGTCAATACCTTTTTATTGACTTTTTAAATAAAATTGTATAAAATTAAATTGTGCATTAAAGTAAAATATTATTTGGATTGTGCAACTGAAACCAGATGGAAAGGATAAGACAATGAAAACTCAAACAACACAAGATGATAAAGAGAAGAAATATGAAATTCTAAGGCTTGATAACCAGTTATGTTTTTCACTATATGTATGTTCAAAGGAAATAATTCGGCAATACAAGCCTCTCCTTGATCCCTATGGCTTGACCTATACCGGATATATTATATTAATGGCTCTGTGGGAGCAAGACGAGATAACTATCAAGGATTTGGGCAAAAAGCTTTTTCTGGATTCCGGCACCCTGACTCCTCTTTTAAAGAAGCTTGAAGCACAGGGCTATATTAACCGAAATCGAAGTCAAAAAGATGAGCGAAATGTATATATCAGCCTTACTAAGAAGGGTAAGGATTTCCAGGATGAAGCACTTAGCATACCTGAGAACCTTATATGCAAT
>SHOH01000002.1:20295-26528 GCA_004294845.1 Anaerolineaceae bacterium | reverse complement strand
GGGTAAGGATTTCCAGGATGAAGCACTTAGCATACCTGAGAACCTTATATGCAATCTGGGATTAGACCTAAAGGATGGCATGCGACTATTAGACGAGCTTCATAACATGATGAAAACACTTGTTATTTTTGAAAACAATAACGGCTAATATTTAAGGGCTGTTTCAATTTTGAGGGGTGGGCTGTTCTTCTTTTGCAACAGCCCGCCTTAGTCAATTTTGAAACAGCCCATATACCTTTATTTTTTCAGTAGCTTTCCTACTCCTTTAAAAAAGTGACCGTTCATCATATCCAGTAGACCACTCATCATCCTATCAGAAAGCATTCCACCACTCATGGCTACTAAGAAATGAAAAGGCATTTCGAATATCATCGCGTAGATCATTGCATCATCATCCTGAGCACCTACAGAATTCTTTTTAATCATTTTTTTCATAGTTCGTACTAGTATTTTACCTACGAATGTATGCTTCACATCCATAATACAATTGTTAAAATCATAGGGAGGCATGGCAGGTTCATTTCCAGCAGGCAGCTCTTTTCCGTATAAAGAAGCAAACTCTTCATCTGCTATAGAAAGAATATCGGCAGATAAATTATAGTAGCTTGGTGCACTACTACTATAATCAGGCTGAGGCATATCAGGGCTGATAAGCTTAATAGTATCCCTAAGACTTAATGAAGCAGTACCAGAGCCTACATGAATACCATATTCCCCGCTTGGTGCATATCGCTTCTTAATCATGGTATTGTAGTAGCCAAATTGCTCTGTATCCAACTTTATACTGATATCTTTTTCCTCTCCCGGCTTTAGAGTAATCTTCTCAAAAGCACATAATTCCTTGACCGGTACAAATACCTTCCCATCCTGTGAGGACACAAATACAAAAGTAGTTTCTTTTCCTTCTAGCTCGCCTGTATTCTTTACCTTAAAAGATAGCTCTATTACTTCACCGAATTCACATTCACTAGATGATAACTTAAGATCAGAATATTCAAAGCTTGTATAGGACAGACCATGGCCAAATGGATATAAGACAGGCTTTTTTGCCTTCTCATAATAGCGATAGCCTACATATATACTTTCCCGATATTCTACAGTGGTTCTACCACCTGGGAAATAATTATAGGAGGGGTTATCCTTAAGGGATATAGGCCAAGTTTCAGCAAGCTTTCCTGATGGTACCTCTTTCCCAAGGATAAGATCTGCAATTGCAACTCCGCTTCCTTCTCCTCCAAGATAAGCAAGAAGTATACCTTTCACCTTGTTCTCCCATGGAAGTTCAATAGGAGATCCACAAGAAAGGATTACAACTACATTAGGATTTACCTTACATATTGCTTCTATTAATTTGTTCTGTTCATCAGGCATAGACATTTCCTTGCGGTCAAAGGCTTCTGATTCATATCCATCCGGAAGTCCAGCAAATATGTATACTATATCCTTATCCTTTGATACCCTGCAAGCCTCCTCTATTAATGTCTCAGCTTCTGCTTCTTGCTTATCTTTATTTAGTGAATAACCTGCTGCATAATCTCCCTTTAGACCATTACTTACCAAGGCATCCCATGCATTAGTAAGGCGGTAGGGATTTATCTTAGAGCTACCGGCTCCCTGGTATCTCGGTTTCTTTGCTAGTTCACCAATCACCGCAATATTCTGACTAATAAGACCGGGAAGGATATTGTCCACATTCTTTAGTAATACCGCAGCTTCTCTCTCTGCCTTGATGGCAAGCTGATGATGAGCATCCATGTCACATGAGGCATCAACTTTCCTTGCTTGCATTGATTTTAGAATTAGCTCTACAACACGCTCTACCACTAGATCAAGCTCATCCTCAGCCAAAGTCTTATCTTGAACAGCTGCTATAACCTTTTTGTCATTATATCCATTGTTACCCGGCATCTCCAGATCAAGACCTGCTTTTATACCCCAGACTCTGTTATTTGTAGCACCCCAATCTGATACTACAAGTCCTTTAAAACCCCATTCATCTCTAAGTATATCTGTAAGCAAATAGGTATTTTCACTGCAATAGGTACCGTTTACTTTATTATAAGCACACATAACCGTCCATGGCTTACCCTTTTTTACAGCAATTTCAAAGCCTCGTAAGTATGTATCTCGAAATGCTCTTTCATCTACAATAGCATCTATGGACATACGACGTCTTTCCTGATTGTTCACTGCAAAATGCTTGAGAGAAGTTCCGACTCCCTGGCTTTGTACTCCCTGAATCATAGCTGCTGCTATTTCACCTGTAAGCAGTGGATCCTCACTAAAATATTCAAAATTCCTGCCACATAAGGGGCTCCTTTTCTGATTCGCACCCGGACCAAGAAGAACTGAAACTCCTTCTTTAAGGCATTCTTCTCCCAGTGCTTTTCCAACTTCATAGGCAAGGTCTTTGTCAAAGCTACAAGCAAGAGCACTTGCTGTGGGATAACATACTGCAGGAACACTTTCTCCTATCCCCAAATTATCCATACTGTCTTCTTGCTTACGAAGTCCATGAGGTCCATCTGTTACCATAACCTGGGGTATTCCCAGTCTTTCAATTGATTTTAAACACCACATATTCTCTCCGGAACAAAGAGAAGCCTTCTCCTCAAGAGTCATTTTCTTTACCAGATCTTTTGCTTTTGCTACAATCTGCTCATCCGATAATAAGCTTAAGTCAGAAATATTCTCCATAACAATTTATCCCCCTTTTTGATATAGTCACAAAATACCCTTATTATATAAACCCTCTACTTTTTCTTCATTACTTTATAAAGGTTTGCTTCGTATGGCCTTAATCTGTCAGAACTCTCCTTATAATTTGATAATATCAGCTTACAGGGAGTCTTTTTTTTCTTTTTAAGTATATAATCATCTGATAAATTGCACTCTATTAAAAACATGCTACTCTTATATCTGCGAAGATAGACAAAGGAGTTCTTTCTTTTCTTATCTAGTATCTTAATATCCCCATATATAAATGCTTCGTTTTTCTTGCGTAGCTTAATCAGCTTCCTATAAAAATTAAGTATGGAATCCTCATCCTCAAGCTCTGCTTCCACATTGTGTTTTTTATAATCACCGTGGATGTCTATCCAAGGCTTACCATCACTAAAGCCTGCATGCTTACTTTTATCCCATTGCATCGGTGTCCTAGCATGATCTCTGCTACCGCTAAGAACCCTCTTTAATGCCGATTGCTCATCTTGAGACCTTGTTAACTCATTATAAAGATTTATGCTTTCCACATCTCTGAAATCATCAATGGATGTGAACTTCTGATTGATAGCACCAATCTCCTGTCCTTGATATATAAAGGGGGTTCCCTTTAGGGTTAGCTGCATCATAGCCAGAAGCTTTCCGATTACTGTATGATAAGCTGGGTTCATATTAACCTTTGATATCATCCTTGGATTATCATGATTCTCATAGAACAATGACATAGAACCATATTGACTGTAATTCTCCATCCATTCTATCATGTATTCCTTATAATAATTTAAATCATAGGCATAATCATCAAACCTGACATGACCCGGTGTTTCCAGATGATCAAAGGAAAATATCATGTCCAGCTCTCTTCTGTGATTCGCAGTTAAAAGCTTACCCATTTCCATGCCTATTCCAGGTGTCTCTCCTACGGTAAATGCTTGGTATGGCTCAAAGGCTTCCTTTTTAAGCTGTCTTAGATATTCATGGAGCCTCGGTCCGTAGAAATAATGCTCTACTCCATAAAACTCCATCAGCTCTCCTATGATTTCATTACCATCCGGAAGTCCCTCTTTCTTGGATATATAATTAATAACATCCAGCCTAAAGCCATCCACTCCCTTTTCAAGCCACCATTTTATCATAGTGATAATATCCTGTCTCATATGTGGATTCTCCCAATTAAGATCCATCTGCTTTTTTGAGAAAAGATGAAGCGCCCATGAATCCAATTTCTCATAGTAATTCCAAGCCGATCCACTGAAGAAGGATGTCCAATTATTTGGCGGATTACCATCCTCATTATTAACAAAATGATAGTAATCCTGATATTCCTCTACGCCTTCTAGAGCCTTTACAAACCAGGTGTGTTCATCCGATGTATGATTAATAACCAGATCCATTATAAGCTTCATTCCTCTTTGGTGAACTTCATTAAGTAGCCTGTCAAAGTCCTCCATTGTTCCAAATTCCTTCATAATGGCATAATAATCTCTAATATCATAGCCATTATCGTCGTTTGGTGAATCATATATCGGAGAGAGCCAAATAGCATCAATACCCAGCTCTTTTAAATAATCCAGTCTGGAACAAATGCCATTAATATCACCGATACCATCTCCGTCAGAATCCTGAAAGCTCCTGGGATATATCTGATATAGGACGGCTTCCTTCCACCATTTTCGTTCTAGATTTCGACCTATATTTTTCTTATCTATATCCTGTTCACTGTTAAGAAGGTCTAAAACAGACTGATAGAATTCACGGCTAATTGATTTTTTAGTTAAATCAGCCAATGTCTTTAAGCGAAGGTTTCCTACAAGAGGATTTGTTATAAGTATCTTCTTCTTATTTAGTTGAAGCAGAAGCTTGTTAATAATGTCTCGTCCGACGGGATTGTCATAAAGATCCTTAATTCTGCTGTTAAAACCCAATTTCTTAATCATACCAAAAACCCCCTTTGCATATAACGGAGGTTTTACCTCCCTTATAGTTAAAATAATCCATATGTTAATAATACTCTAAATGCAAAAATACTTCAATATTTTCTAAGAAACCGTCCACATTAACTTTTATTAAAATGAAGCAATTATATACAAAAAATCCCCCTCCCTAGCGCCAAGGCTATAAGGTGGGGAATTCATATTCCTTGTATATAATGTTTTATCACAAGTGGTGTTAATCTCCACTAACTAGGAGTACTAAAGATTTAGCTTCTCATCATAGCCTAACATAAGGTTCATGTTCTGGATGGCTGCTCCTGAGGCTCCCTTGCCCAGATTATCAAGTCTTGTCATTATCATAGCTATACCTTCCTCATCATTTCCCATAACAAATATCTCTGCTCTGTTAGTATCATTACATGCAGTAATATCAAGTCCTCCGTCAAATATACAACCCTCAGAATAAACCATACTGTTAATTGAACCATCCATTAATCCGGTCTTATCAATATAGGGCATGACCTTGACAAAATGCTGATTCCTATAGTGCTCAGCAAGCAGCATATGAAGCCCCCTTCCATCAAGCTTCTGACTCAGCAGCCTTGTATGAATAGGGATTATTGTTGCCAGTCCCTTGTAGTAATCAGCTACTATAGGAAGAAAAACAGGACTCTCTCTTAAACCGGAATGCATCATCATTTCCTTTAAATGCTTATGATTAAGTCCCAGGCTGTAGGGCCTTGGTGCTTTAGTATATGGATTATTCTTAGAACTTACTTCATACTTTTCGATTAAGCTTTTTCCGCCGCCACTATAGCCTGTTATACTTTGACATGACACAGGGTAATCCTCTGGCATAACTTTATGATCTATAAGAGGATATAGAGATAAAATAAATGCCGTTGCATGACAGCCCGGATTACTTACCCTCTTACTACTTCTAATTGCCTCTTTATGAGCAGATGATAATTCCGAAAGTCCATAAGTCCATCCCTCTGCTGTTCTGTGAGCAGTACTGGCATCTATAATCTTCGTATGGGGATTTGTTATCAAGGCTACAGATTCCTTTGCAGCTTCATCAGGCAGACACAAAAATACCAAATCAGCATCATTTAGAATTCTCTGACGCTCTTTTATATCACGACGCTTCTCATGGTTAATCCTAATAACTTCAATATTATTATATTTGCTGAGTCTTTCATTGATTTCCAATCCTGTGGTTCCGCTTAATCCGTCTACAAATATTCGTTTCTTCATTATCTTTACACCTCATATGCATATTTATACATCGTGTTTTTATTAATATACATATTTCCACGGGTTTTGTCAACAATAACTTAATAATAAATCAAAAACACGGCAGGGATAGTCTCCACTAAGCCGTGTTCTTGATTTAAGATCTTCTATGTCAATAATAATCGGTATTGGTAGGTCTTTATTGCACAGTATTAAACTGATCTAATTGATCCATGACTAAATTCTCAATTTCTTCCCTATCCATATCCATAGCAATGGAAAGCTCACCATAGAGAAAGTCCTGAGCAATACCAAGATACTTTTCATCTGTAAAGGTCAACT
>SHOH01000002.1:0-20195 GCA_004294845.1 Anaerolineaceae bacterium | reverse complement strand
TCCGGGATCTGTTTTATCAATTCTAGGGCTTCATCATTGGTTATAACTTTTCTCATAGATACTTTGTCATTGTCTACCGGAGTATATAATGTGCTTGCCTTTGAAAATACAGGTTGAAGTGTATAGCATTCTATGCTTTTATCAACACCAGATATATCAAGGCTGCCTATATCCTCTACCTTACATACACCATGGTTACCGTAAATAATAAAATCTCCTAATTCATACATTAAATCTCTCCTATCTCTTTTGAAAAACCAACACGAGTATCATATCAAGCATTCTTCTAAGCTTTAATCTATATGTCAGTCGTTTGAAGTCTACGACCTAAAAGCAAAAGGTTTAAGTTGAAAGAAAATCACTTTCAACATAAAGCGTAGACAAGATCACTTTATTCATATAATATATTATAACAGAAATTTGGCTATTTTGTTAGTGGTTTTACAGACTTTTGTTAACTTTGTAGGATTATCCTAATGATATCTCATAATGTGTTAGTATATTTTAACAACAAATATTGCTATTTTCTAGGATTAATACTGATGTAATTAAGAAAGGGGCGCCTCAATGTACCATCTTATATTTGTAGGTACTTATAAGGCAACCCCTTTATATACTATTCTATCCAATTTATTATTTACTATCCAATCATATTTATTATTCCTTGGCAGATGGATCTATGGCATCCCGGAGAGCATCCCCTACAAAGTTTATGCTCACAACTAATAGTATGATTAAAACACCTGCAGGTACCCATAGCCAAAATTTACTTGTTAGTATGGTTATGGATTCCGCTCCGTTTAATATATTGCCAAGACTTGCTGTAGGGGGCCGAACCCCCATGCCAAGGAAACTTAGTGCTGACTCATCCAATATTGATATGGCAAATACAGACGTGGCATATACAAGAACGGGGCCGATAGTATTTGGTAGAATTTCAGAAAAGAGAATATATCGATTAGGCATTCCGGCTACCACATTTCCCTTAACAAAATTGGTTTCACGAAGGGAGAGTACATTTCCGCGTACTAATCTGGCTGCACCAGGCCAATCCACAAAGCCTAGAATCAAGATAATATTCCACAAGCCCGGTCCAAAGATAGCTGCTGCCACAAGCACCAGCAAAATATAAGGAAATGACATAATAGTATCGGTAATACGCATTATTATAATATCAACCACACCGCCAAAATATCCCGCGATTAATCCCAGTATTACTCCGATGAAGGTAGATATAACAGTCGCAGCAAATCCAACAAACAAAGATATCCTGGTAGCATACAAGAGTCTGCTGAACATATCCCTTCCAATCTGATCCGTTCCAAGCCAGTGCTTAAGTGAGGGCGGCCTGGAAAAGGCTGTGCTTACCTTATTGGGATCATAAGGCGCAATAATGGGTGCCAGTATGGCTAGTATAGTAATGAAACTTAGAAAATATAGGCTAGCAACTGCCAGCTTATGCTTGCGAAAACGCTTGATTACCATTCTAAAAGTGCTGTTTTTATATTCTGATGCTCCAGAATTATGATTCATAATTAACTCCGTTTCTCTATTCCTTATTCTCTTATCTGCTATGATTTTATATCTAGTACTGTATAGTCGGATCTACTAAAGCGTATATAATATCTGTAATTAAATTTGCCATCAAGACTACAACTGCTGTTAATAAGGCTACTCCCATAATGACAGGATAATCCCTGCTCATTATGGCATTCATGGTAATAAGACCTAGTCCTGGCCAACTATAAATTTGTTCCACAATAACTGCTCCACCAAAAAGATATGGGATCTGCATACCGATTACCGTTACGATAGGTATTAGAGCATTACGAAGCGCATGCTTATTAATAGTAAGAAAGCGCCCTATACCTTTAGATTTTGCGGTACGTACATAATCCTTCTGCAATATCTCAAGTACCGCACTTCTTACATAACGTGTATTTGAACCGGCAATAGATATGGCAAGAACCAAGACAGGCATAATCATATGCCTGATTAAATCAATTAATCCTCCGTCTCCTCCCACTGTTCGTATACCACTTGACGGTAGCCAGCCAAGTTTTACAGTAAATAAATATATAAATATCAAGGAAAGAAAAAAGCTGGGTATACTAGTCCCGAAAAACGACACGGTTACAAGGGCATAATCTCTCTTTGTATATCTATGAATCGCACTATATATTCCTATAGGTATGGCAACCGCTAAACCCACAAACATTGAGGTGCCCATAAGTAAAAGCGTCGGTCCAAGATGGCTACTTATAATCTGACTTACAGGCTGATAGCTTTTTATCGAATAGCCCAGATTTCCCTGTAATACATTCCTAATCCATACAAAGTACTGAACATAAAAAGGCTTATCCAGGCCGAGCTGTATCGCTTTAGCCTCTAATGCTGCTTCAGTGGTTTTTGGTCCCAGCATCATTTCCAAGGGGCTACCGGCAAGACTCATAATGGCATAATCTAAAATTGTGATACCGATGAGTACCGGCACAGCAATCAGGATTCTTTTTATAATATATTTAAGCATTTTATTCCTCATTCCTTAGCGCAAGTATCTTGCGCATTGTAAGTGACTTCCTTTCAAGCTTCCCTTTGTGCCAAGATTACCGGACAAGCAGCCTTATGATCACTACCGGGCTTTATAGGTATAAGCTCCGGGTCATCTATCCTGCAAGATTCTATAGCATAAGGGCATCTGGTGTGAAATCTGCAGCCCTTTGGAGGATTTACTGATGACGGTATTTCACCTTTTAGTACTATTCGTTGCCTTCCCCTAAGCTTGGGAGCCGGTAAAGGAGAAGCATCAAACAAAGCTTGGGTATAGGGGTGTATAGGGTCATCAAAAAGCTCCTGTGTATTAGCAATTTCTACTATTCTACCAAGATACATTATCGCAATACGGTTACTTACATAGCGGACTGCACCGAGTCCATGCGCTATAAATACATATGTTAATTTTAGCTCATTCTGTAATTGTTTTAATAAATTTAAAATCTGTGCCTGAACTGACACATCAAGTGCACTTACAGGTTCGTCACAGACTATAAGTCTTGGTTTTACAGAAAGAGCCTTGGCAATCCCGATTCTTTGCCTTTGTCCTCCTGAAAACTCATGAGGATATCTATGTTTCATAGACTTTGGTAATCCGACAAGGTCTAAAAGTCTGTTGATCTCCTCGTCCAATTTATCTTTCTCTATAATACCATGATATAGCATGGGAGCAGCCAGAATATCATAGACCTGCTTCCTAGGGTTTAGAGAGGATGTTGAATCCTGAAACACCATCTGTAGCTGTGTTCTTATCTTTCGAAGACGCCCCGAAGACATGTCCGAAATCGATTCTCCTTGATAAAGAACACGCCCTGAAGTAGGCTTCTCCAGGGCTACAATTTGTCGTCCGATAGTGGACTTGCCACAACCGGATTCACCAACAATGCCAAGTGTTTCTCCTTCAAATATCTCAAAATCCACGCCATCCACAGCATGAGTTACAGGTTTATTCTTACCTATAGTCGAACCTCTTAAGGGATAATACTTTTTTAATCCTTCTACGATAACAAGAGGTTTTCTCTCTTCCTCATTATACAAAAGGAATCTCCCCCTTTTCTGCACGGTGACATCGTACCAAATGTCCCTCCTGAAATTCAGAATATATCTGTGCTTCCTTGCAGGCCGGTACCGCGTATGAGCATCGTCCATAAAACCTGCATCCCTCAATATCCTGATAATTCTCCGGAACAGTTCCGGGGATAGAAGCTAATATTTTATTCGGGTCATCATATATACAAGGAACCGATTCAAGGAGTGCCCTGGTATATGGGTGGGCAGGATGGTCAAAAAGCCGATAGACAGAAGCTTCCTCCATAAACTGACCCGCATACATTATAATAACCCTGTCGGCAAGCTCTGCCACAAGTCCTATATCATGTGTAATCAATATAATTGACATATGAAATTCCTTCTGCAGCTCTACCAAAAGCTTCATAATCTGCAGTTGTATAGTAACATCCAAAGCAGTAGTAGGTTCATCCGCTATAATTAGTTTTGGTTCACAGGCAAGTGCCATAGCTATCATAACTCTCTGCTGCATTCCACCGGAAAGCATATGAGGGTATTTCTTCATCACAGCCTTAGCATCCGGCAAACCTACTTTTTTAATCATTTCAATGGCATATTCTTCAGCTTTTTTCCTATCATATCCCTTATGAATACGAATTGTTTCTGTCAGCTGGTTTCCTATGGTAAGTACAGGATTTAAACTATTCATAACATCCTGAAATACCATAGTAACCTCACTACCTCTGATCCTATCAATTTCCTTCTCATTCATATTAAGAAGGTCTTTTCCTTCAAATATAATGCTTCCATTGGTAACATGGGCATTAGGACTTAATAATCCAAGGATGGATAAGGCAGTAACACTTTTACCACAGCCAGATTCCCCAACAATACTCAGAACCTCTCCGGGTTTTACCGAAAAGTTAACCTTATCTACTACATAAGTCCGTGTATTATCCTCAACAAAAGCTATTGTAAGATCCTCGACCTTTAATAAGGGTTGCAATTGGTTTTCTCCTCCCTATTTTACAACTTCCCACTCATGGACATTGATAAAAGTACCGTATACATCAGGTATAGCATTCTTAAGACGGTTATTTACCGCTCCTATGGCACTGATGATATAAGCTGAAATCATAGGAACCTCCTGCTGTGTATAATCAGTTACTATACGATATTGCTTTATAATCTCATCAATGTCAGTAAGCTTTTGTGTCATATCAAGAGCCTCAGCGACTTCTTCTTTATAATACCTGGTCCATCCTCCCTCTGATAAGAGCCAGCTAATATCAGTATAGGGATCTACAGGGGTATAGGTATACTGTACTGCCAGAAGATCAAATTCTCCTGTTCCCGCTACGGAAAGCAAAGATGAGATATCCACTGTGTTTATCTGTATATTAAGACCTAATTCACCAAGCTGTGCTGCTATAAAGCTTGCTATCTGTACAAATGTGGTATCGCCGCTATTCACATAGAATTCATACTGAGTGGATTTATCCCAGCCATCAGCCTCTGCCTCACTAAGAAGCTCTTTAACCTTATCAGGGTTATAGGCTATTGGTGTTACATCATCATAGAAGGGACCTGCACTGGCTAAGAAGCCTTCTACTACTTCTCCTTGGCCCTTCATCAAATCTTTCAGTATTGTCTGACGGTCAATTCCGTGCAAAATCGCCTGACGAATTCTTACATCCGTAACACGCTCAGTATTAAAGAAAATAGACTGATTGGTTACCGGTGTTCCGTCATAGACTGTTATACCATTAAGATCTCTTACAGAATCATAATCCTCCTGTAAAATAGCACCCGTTGTCTGCTGTACAAGGTCAATTTCACCTGATCTAAGGCCTGCCAGAAGCTGACTTGCCGTAACTACCTTTATATTTAGATTCTTGATTTTGGGTTTTCCCAAAAAGAAGTTATCATTAGCTTCAAGTGTTACATAATGATTTAAGTCTACATCCTTGATAAAATATGGGCCGTTTACAACGGTCGGAGCATTAAACCAGTCATAGGATAGTAGATCTCCTCTAGGTACATCTCCAAGCACATGCTCTGGCAATGTAAGAATATAGCGGCCAAAGATGTTCTTAAAGGAATGCAATGCCATCTCAGATTTTGTGGTTATCTGCACAGTTTTCTCATCGACAGCAACAACACCGCTAACTGAAGTTGCACCCTGTTCGGCATATCCGTCGTCTCCGGTTCCTACTATTTTCTCCATAGACATACCAACACTTCCAATTTCAGGACTGGTCCAAAGCAAATAGGTGAAAACTACATCCTCGGAGGTAACCGGTTCACCGTCAGACCAAACAGCATTTTCATCCAAATGAATAGTAAATGTAAGGTTGTCCTCTGTGGTAATATCTTTAGCCAACTGACTTACAAATTCCAAATCCTTGTTAAGTTCCATCAAAGGTAAAAACTCTAAAGATGTGGCATATTTCACCACCTCTGTACCATCTTGCAGAAGAGGATTTACTGAGCTTAAGGAATCTGTTACACCTACGTTAACTATATTATCTGAGCCCTTGCTCTTATCTCCTTCTATTACTCCTTTATCGGTAGAACCGTTCGTATTATTATCTGTATTTTTTTTGCCACATGCGATTAAGGATGTCGCCACCATTAGCATAAATAAGATTGTCAATATAAGTTTTCCAGTCTTCTTCATAAAATCACCATTCCTTTTATAATTTGTTCTAATATTGTTTTCTATTATCTTGATAGTTACTGATTATAAAGCAAATATAATTTTTAGGATGTTTTCATACTATTTTGATATGCTAACTATAATATAAGCAATTATAAATTACAATGTCATTTTCTATAATTTTTTTAGATATTAATCTGCCTTTTGATAAGCGATCCTCTCTGCCCCATCCTCCAGATATATTATTCCACATCTGGTAAATCCATTCTTAATCAGGAAATTTTGCATTATAAAATTATCCTTGTGTGTATCGATTCGGATATCAGGACATTTATCAAAGCACCAATTAAGACAATAGGAAGCAACACCCTTCTGACGATTGGCAGAAGCAATCCTATGAACCACACCGTATGGTCCATGACTAATCCAATTACCTTCATATATGTTAAGATAAGTAGGATCGGAACCAATCTTAAAGTAAAATACACCTGAAATCTGATTATAATCCACACATACATAGCTTTTCTCTTCAATAATGTCTCTTTTGATTAATTCGATACTGGGATATCCGTTAATCCATTGGTTTGCATTGCCGTTTTCTCTCATATAACCTCTTGCATTATCATATATCTCCATGACCTTGTCCAAATCATCCATAACAGTCTTTCTAATTTCCACTTATTTGCCTCCTTGCCTCTGCTAATAAGAGTAATTGTATTTTACACTAATTAATTGTAATACGCAAATATTATACTAATATTTTAGCTGTTTTTGTGGTTTATTAAACTAATTCTTCATCCAATCTCTTTAATCTGATAAGCTCTAAAATAATATAAATAATGGCAACTATACCGGTTATTCCGTCCGACAGGGCATTGCTAATATAGATGCCATTAATGCCAAGTCTTGGTGCTAATATAAGTATAGCAGGAACAATTATAATACCGTATCTAATAAAGGCTAATATGCTGCTCAGCCTTGTTTTGCCCACCACTTGGAAGTATTGTGAGCTGACAGTCAGTGGTCCGATAATTGGAAGCATGCACAGATAATATCTAATACCTGATGATGTCATTTCTATAAGCACTTTATCTTCTGTAAATATAGCTACCAATGTCTGCGGGAATAGTAATATTATTATAAACAAACAAACTGATAACAAAAAGGAATAAAACAAGGCCAGCTCCAATGATCGTCGCACCCTTACATATTGCTTCGCTCCCCAATTATAGCCGCATATGGAATTATTACCTTGAACTATCCCTATTACAACCATATGATAAAAACTATATATGCTTGCCATAATAGTTACAGCTGCAATATCAAGATCGGTACCAAATTTAAGTAAACACATATTTATAAATAGATTTACCCCTGCTGCTAATATCTGAATGTAGAAGGATGGCATACCCAACTTGAGGCTTTTTCCTAATAAGCCCAATTCACAATTCACCCTTCTAAACTTTAGGTTAATTGCAAAATCCCTTCTCCGAATAAATGCGCAAATTACATATACAGTTAAAGTAGTCTGAGAGATTACCGTAGCTATGGCCGCACCTGCAATACCCATATTGAAAACAAATATAAAGATCGGATCCAGTATTATATTCATCACCGAGGTAATTACAATAATCTTCATAGATACCCCGGCTTTGCCGATAGAACGTAAGGAATTATTTAAGCAATACCCCGGAATTCCTATAATGGAGCCTACAATTATGATTACTATATATTCCTTGGCATAGGGTAATACATTTTCCGATATAGACAAAACACTCATTATGGGATCTAAAAACATCATAAACAAAAGGGCAAATGCTATCAAGAATATCACAATATACTTTAGGGCAATAAATAATATATCCTCAGCCTCACCCTTTTTTCCTTCACCCAGTTTTATAGATATTAAAGCAGAGGTTCCAATCCCCACTAATAATATAAATGCCATCTGTATAATCTGAATTGGCATAGTAATTCCCACTGCCGTTAGAGCATAGGAGCTGATTCTACCCACATAGATTCTATCTACTATATTAAAGATTGCACTACTGAGCATCCCAAGGATTGCTGGTATACTAAGCTGCCATAAGAGCTTAGATATCCTTTCAGTTCCCAGATTCAATATTCTTCCCTCACTTAATGTAATAAATTAGTATTATCGAGTAAATAACATTTCCATATAATAACATTATTAAAAAGTATACCCTACTATTCTACTATGAATTAGAAGTAAACTCAACCCAAGTTTCACTTATATTTTATTTCGATGTCTATAGATTTGTATTGACATATTTTATCGCTCCTCTACATATTGATTTTGTCGGGAGAGGAAACATTACTTTTAAATAGAAAATACACCATTGTAACCTTTTTAAATTACAATGGTGTTTTCTATATATATTGACTTATAGCATCTTTCAGAATCACATTGCTTCTATCACATAAAGCCTTGATGCGAAGTCTCCTAAAACTCTTGACTGCTCATGATATCCTATTCCGGCAAACTGTTGTGATAGCTTAATCCCAGCATTCATAAGCATATCTCCATAAGCTTGATACTCTTCTATTTCACTAGCTTTCATATCATGCTGCTTTCTTGTCTTAACTTTATAAAGAAGCTCGGGATGTAAATCGGCAATCTTAATTATATCACTATGTGGATTGGGAACTGCCAGCCTTTGATAAACCAGGACAATTCCTTCTCTTTTATCATCCGATATAACCTGCCATACTATATGGTTTTCATCAGATGATAATCTTCTAAATGTACCAAATTGAAACAGTCTTCGATATTTTTTATAGAATATAATCTGCTCTGATATAGCTTTTTTCTCTTTATCAGTCAATTTGGTTATATCAATTTCATAGCCCAATACTCCAAAACATGCTATATTAAATCTTGTCTCTATAGAGGTATTTCTAAGAACCTGATGATTAGGAACAGCACTGACATGTGCTGTCATGGTTGAAAGGGGATAGCCATAGGAGGTACCTTCCTGGATATAAGTCCTTTGATTTGCATCCGTATTGTCCGAAGTCCATATCTGAGGCATATAATATAGTATTCCCAAATCAAAACGGTTTCCTCCAGCGGAGCAACCTTCAAATAAAATCTTCGGAAATTCAGTGGTTATTCGTTTCATAATATCATATAAACCCAGTATATATCGATGATAGAATTCACCTTGTCTTCGCCCTAGACCAATAGAATAAGCATCTGAAATATGCCTGTTCATATCCCACTTCACATAATCTATAGGAGCACTCCTTAGTACATCAGATACTGCCTGCACAATATAGTCACGAATCTCCTGTCTTGTCAGATCTAGAACAAACTGATTTCTTCCTGTATAGGCTTCTCTGTTTGGTATTTTTATTGCCCAATCCGGATGCCTTCTATATAATCCACTTTTTTCACTTATCATTTCCGGTTCAAACCACAAACCAAATTGTAAATTATGCCTTTTAATTTTCTTAACTAATTTATCTAATGAACCCCCAAGTTTATTCTCATTTACAGTCCAGTCACCTAGGGACGAAGTATCATCAGACCGGTTGGAAAACCATCCATCGTCTAATACAAACATTTCCAGTCCAAGTCCTTGTGCTTCTTTTGCAATCTCTAGAAGCTTATCTTCATCGAAATCAAAATAAGTTGCTTCCCAGTTGTTAATCAGGATGGGTCTTTCCTTTCCTATCCAATCCTGTGAAATAATATGCTTTGTTATAAAGTTATGCATATTATTGGATAGCCCATTCTCTCCCTTATTACTAAAGGATACTACAGCCTCAGGTGTATAAAAGACATCTTCTTTCTCTAGGACCCAAGAAAATTGGAATGGGTTTAATCCTGCCATAACTCGTACTTTGCCAAATTCTGATACTTCAACAGCCTCATAATGATTCCCGGAATAGATTAGGTTAAAAGCTAGACAATCACCTTCATCCTGGGTACATTTGCTTTTAGTCAACATAATAAAGGGATTATGCCTATTGGAGCTAGTTCCGGTTGTTGAATCATTCACATATATTCCTGAGACAAGCTTTTTACTGTTTTTATGTCTTTCCCTGATCCATAGCCCGTCAAATGTATGCATATCATAATCATTATATGGGATATCCAGCATTACACTCATAGCCTTTGTTAATACTATTTGCTGATTACAATGATTCTCCAGCTTAATTCTTCTCGTCATTACATCACTTTGAGAGAAAAAAGTATAGATCAGATGAAGGTAAATGGGATAAACTGAATCTTTTAAAGTAATATCAAGTGTAAATATACCTTTCTTATCAATATGTCCATTTTCTCTTGCATATGGCATATTAGTTTTTTCATTCTCTTCATATACACCTTCATATATTTTATGACTCTCATAAAGAAAATTGTTAGAAAAGCTTGAATCAGGCATCTGCAGTGACAAAGGTAAATGACGAAAGTCTCCTGTTCCAGCAAATGAGTATTCCAAGCATATATTATCCAGGGTCAGTCTTGAATCTTCAGGGGTTACGATGGAATTGCCATAACCGGTTGCGAACTTTTCAAATAATGCTTCATAGTTATTTGTCAATTTTATTTTTTTCCCATAGTATAGATGCTCTAGGTATCCACCATCGAGAACCCGAATGATATAGGATGTATTCCTGGTTTGAGCATGAAAAATATTATTCTCAAAAACAATCATATAAGGTCCAACCTTTCAAGTATTATTTAATAAGCTGGCCATCAAGTATAATGTTAATTATACGGATAAACCAGCTTAGTATAAAGCTAATCAATTTTAAATTGCTTAATAGATTCATGCAGATTTATGGCATCGTTTGCTAATTCTATAGCAGATCTTCTTAATCGTTCAACTGAATCAATCTGTGTTAATGCAGTTGCACTTACTTCTTCAGTGGAAGCAGCTGTCTGTTCTGATACTGCTGAGATACTTTCGATAGCATCTAAGGTATCTTCTTTTGCCTTTTCAATCTTCTTCATTCCCTGTGAGACCAGTTCTAATTGATTAACAAGGTTTTCTACATGCTGATCAATATTATTGAAAGCCAAAACTGTTTTATCCAAGGATAAGGTCTGAGATTCAACAATTGTTTCGGCCTGCTTTGCTGTATCCACTGTATCTTTAGTTTGAACTTGAAGCTCTTTAACAATTGTTTGGATTTTATTAACTGCCCCTACAGTCTGATCTGCCAGCTTTCTGATTTCTTCCGCAACTACTGAAAATCCAAGACCTGCTACTCCTGCTCTTGCCGCTTCAATCGAAGCATTGAGTGAGAGCAGATTCGTTTGTGATGCTATATCATTTATCATATTTACAAAGCCTTCAATATTTTTCGATTGCACTTCAAATCTCTCTACCTTGCTTATAACATCTCGTGTAATATCTGATGTTGCTTTCGAATTCATATTGAGTTGATCTACTATAACAATACCTTCATTAGTGATGGATTTGGCGTTACCGGCAATCTGATTAATATCATATGTCCTACTATAAACTTGTGTTATTTCATCAGAAAGATTGTTCATTTGAGTTAGGCAGTTTTCTGTATCATTTGCCTGTTGAACAATTCCCTCTTCTATATTTTCAATAGTAGATGAGATATCCTTTGTTGCTATCAACAAATTTTCAGATTCTTGTGACAATCCTCCAGCTGACTTATTAACCTTTCCGCCGACCTCCTGTACATCTCCAATTAGTTTGCGCATATCTGTTAACATATTGGCCATACCGTTTGATAGTGTTAGAAACTCATCTTTACGTTTCGTATCAAATTTGGTCGTTAAATCACCCTTGGAAGCTTGTGCAATCGCCTTTTTAAATGATCCAATAGCATTCGCTATACCTCCTGCAATTATTATAACAGTTACTATTGCAAGAATGCTTGCAAAACTTACAAAAGCAATATTTAAAGCTTTAATACCACTCACTTGCTTTAATATCGTACTTTTCGGTATTAAGGCGCATACTGTTGCATCTATATCATCTAATTTACTATAAATATATAAATATTCTTCGCCTTTATATTCTTCATATGAGTAACCATTTTGGGCTTCTTGATTTTGTGCTTCTTGATAGTATGATAATGAAGAAAATATATTCGTATCTTCACTGCCTGTAATTATTTCTCTTTGATCCATGGTCACCAGACCTATAATACTAGCTTCTCCCAAATCATACTTAGAAAATATCTCATTGATTTTTTCTGTTGATATATCAACAACTGCAATTCCATTACTCCTGTTTGCTTTTCCTATAACTGATAGTGCATAATCTGATGTACTATACTCTACTGCACTTTGCGAAAGTATCTTATCAATTTCAAGATGAGAACTAGTCCATATATTAATTGAACTTTTTTCCTCCAGCATCTGTCCTATATCACTGCCTACAAAGGCCTGGTACATATCATCTCTAAAATCACCTACTGTGGAAATACCATTTCCATTGGGATTAATAACATGAACTGCAGAAATAAACTCTTCAGTTGTTTGTACAACAATTATTTTTTCCTTAAGAGTTTTAGTCGCTTTAATTGTATTTACACTATCACCAGGTTCAGCCTTTATATATTCGTTAAAACTTGAATCAAGCAAAAGTTCTACTTCTTTTTGTTTGACTCCTCTGAAACCATAGCTTAAAAAATCTCCTACCGCATTCAAAGTACTTAATGCACTTTTCTCATAATTACCAATAATTGCAGTTTCAGCTTTTTGATATGATACAAAGCCATATATGGCTAATAATATGATAGGTATCAACAAGCCAATAAACAACTTAATTCCGATCTTTTGAAATCTATCTGTAAACCTTTTTTTTGCTGGATTGGTTTTTAACTCTGTTACTGTTTCCTTGTTTTTATTACCTTCTTTGTAACCTTTTAACTTCTTTTGTATAAAGGGGATATAAGATCTTTGTTCCTTACTTTGATTATCCAAATTCATAAAAATATTTCACCTCTTTTATCTTTCAGTATTTTATTCTTAACAAAGAATTATTGAAAAGAAGAATTGTTCGGTAAAATAATATTCTCTTAGATCTATCCCTTAATTGCACCACCAATTGTCATAGCGTTTTCAACATGTTTGCTGAATATGATATAAATAATTATCGTGGGTAAACTGGCTATTACCATGGTAGCTCCCATTGCACCCCAATCTGTAGTGAATATTCCCTGTAAGAATAGTAGGCCAAGTGGTAATGTCTTTAATTCTTCTTCGACAACCAGTACATTTGCTAAGTTAAATTCGTTCCATGCATTTAAAAATGTATAAATAATTAAAGTTGCTGTAGCTGGCTTTACCAAAGGAACAATAATTCTAAAAAAACTAGTAAAAATATTTGCTCCATCAATACATGCAGCCTCTTCAAGTTCTACGGGTAATTCCTTTAAGAAGCCATAGTAAACCAATGAGGCAAAGGATAGATTAATAGCTGTATATATAGTTATCAAGCCCGCCCTGGTACTATCAAATCCTATTCCATTTATGAGTTTTGCCACTGGGATAAGAATTGCCTGCACAGGAATAAACATGCCAAGTGATAGGTATATTTTTGCCACATTTCTTCCCCTCCAACGCATACGCGCTGTCGCATAGGAGAATAATAAGGCTAAAACAATAGTAAGGGCAACCGTGACTCCTGAAACTATCAAGCTGTTCATAAAGTATGTAGGAACATCATATTGTGACCATGCTTTGGCATAATTTTCCCAGCGTAAAGTTGTTGGAAATCCAAATGGATTTGTAACAAATATTTCGCTGTTGTTTTTAAATGAATAGAAGATTAGCCATATAACCGGATAAAGGGAAATTACTGCATAAAGCCAGCAGAACAACCTAAAAATAATCTTCCATAGCCTTCCAAAAAAGCTATTACCCGAATCGAGTGAGACTGACTTATTAACTAGTTTGCTTTTTCTTTTATTCTGCCCCATTTAGCGTCCCTCCCCTCTCTATCACGAAATAGCCAATTGATAACAAGGATTATGATTAGGCACTGAATTACTAATATACTAGCTGAAGCCATGCCATAACCATATCGAAACTCACGGAAAGCAGCTTTGTACATCAGATAGGTCAGTGTATAGGTTGAATTACCAGGTCCGCCCTTTGTCATTATAAACATTTCTGTAAATGCCTTTACACCACCTGTTAAGGATATGGTCAGACATATTTTATAAGTCTCCTTTAACAGTGGAATTGTTACCTTCATATGCGCTAAAAATGTAGATGCGCCATCTATTTTTGCCGCCTCATAATAATCATTAGGTATCGATTTGATTCCTGCCATTAACAAAGCAAATTGATATCCCATCCATTGCCAAGCATTGACAAATGATATCGCATATATTGCATAGTACCTGTTTGATAGCCAATTTTGCCGATAATTAATGCCCAGTCTCTGGAAGATTGTGTTTAATAATCCACTGTCTGAATTAAAAATTGCCAGCCATAATTGACATACTACAGTAACGGATAAGACAACAGGAATAAAATAAGCAATTCGTAGAAATTCTCTACCTTTTACTCTTTGATTTGAAAGAACCAGTGCAAATGTACTTGCTAAAGTCATTTGAAATATAGTTATAGTTCCGGCAAATATCAAAGCATTTTTATTTGAAATCTTAAAAACTGTATCTTTAAATAATTTTGTATAATTTTCAAACCCTATAAAAGTTCCGGTGCCCAACCCATTCCAATCGTAGAAGCTTTTATTAAATACTTGCACAATTGGATAAAATACGAAAACAGTAAAAACAAAAAGGGCAGGCACTGCAAAAAGTATGATTGCAGGTTTGTTTGAATAAAATTTCTTCACTAGATGGTCTCCTATCTTCCATACTTTTTTAAAGTTAAAGCCGCTATACCAAAACTGCCTTTGTATAGCGGCTTAATAGTTGTAAGCAGTTAATGCAACATATAATCTTTAAATTTTTTCTTATTGTGCCAAAGCATTATTAATTTCTGTAATAAATTCTTCTGGAGAATAATCTTCAACTAATAAGTACTTTGTTTGATCCTCTATTGCAGTCTTGAAGATAGCATTTGTTAAATGCCAAGCAAATTTTGTAATACTTGTCTGGTTTGGAATATCAGCCTGTAATTTCTGCATCATTGCCGGGAATTCCATCTCAGGCTGGACATCAACATCTAGCGCAACCAGTGGAGTTCCACGATATTTAACCTTAGCTTCACAGTACTTTTCGGATATGAAAGCTGCTACTTCAGCTGCTAGCTCTGCATGCTGAGAATCCGGATTTACAGCATAACCTGCTGCAGCTCCACCGCCTGACCAAACTGCCTTACCAGCTTCATAGGAAGCTTCATCATAGGATGGATAATACATCCAATCTACATCATCTCCAAGAGTTGCTGCAGCATCAGTTATAAACCACTGACCATTTATGAACATTGCTGATTCACCATTTAAGAAGAGCTGAGCAGCCTGATCATAGTTTGTTGAAGAAGCACTACTTTGGAACAAGCCAGCCTTAACGAGAGTATTCATCATTTTAGCTGCATTCAAATATGCATCCTCTGATGCAGATCCTTTACCGTCATCAAGCTTTGCTATACCGCCTGCATCCCATCTAGTAGCTATTACATCATACATAGCTGCTGTAATCCATCCTTCAGCACCAAAGATTGACATAGGAATAATATCATTATCTCTGAATATTTGGATTGCTTCTAGAAGTTGGTCAAAAGTCTTTGGTACTTCAACATTGTACTTTTCGAAAATTGCCTTATTATAATACCATACTACATATTCATTACCGGCATAAGGAAACGCATAGATATTTCCATCTTCATTGTAAAGAATATTTTTAGCACTGTCAAACACCTTGTCTTCAAAGCCAGTTGCCTTTGCAATGTCATTGAGAACCATAATATTTCCTGACTGTTTAAAGTTCTCAATCTGAGCCAATGCAACCTGGTATATATCAGGTAGATTACCTGTTGCAGCATAGGTCATGAGTTTCTGTCCGTCATCCTGTGCTTGAACTTCTAATTTTAGTGTTACATTAGGATATGCTTTTTTTAATTCTTCTACTGCGTAATCATAAGGAACTTTTGTATCATCATCAGCATACTGAGCATAGATTGATAATGTAATTTCTTCATCTGTTGCTACATCTTCAGTTGAATCTCCTGCGGGTTCCTTATCTTTTGCGGGTTCTTTATCTTGATTTGTCTGCTTTCCGGTATCCGGAGTCTTTGTTTCTTGACTTGGTTTTTTGGAACATGCAGCAAACATACTAAGACAAAGTACAAAAATTAATAATAGCGCTGTAACTCTCTTCATAATAATAGTACCTCCTCCTTCAATTTAACGTAAACTTAGTTACGTTTGTATCCAAGGTAGTATTACCTTGTATAATTGAAGTATAATTTTCTTTTAAGTTAATTACTACGGAATATCCAAAATATATTGGTATTATTCAAAATTTATTCTTTTTTATGATTTCACTTGGTAAATATCCATAATACTTTTTGAAACATTTACTAAAATAACTGGCATCATTATAGCCTACTTGATAAGCTATATATGAAAGCTTACAATTTTCATTTTCAATTCTTTCTTTTGCCTTTTCCATTCTACATTTTGTTATAAAATCACTTATGGTCATACTAAATTCATCTTTAAACATTCTCCTGAGATATGTTTGATTTACCAGAAGTTCTCGGGATATATCAGCGATTGATAGATCAGGATTAACATAATGTTTTTCTATGTAGATTCTTGCATTCTCCGCAATCTTACGCGATTTAGTATCTATGTGCTTCTGCTGATAAGTAGTTGCCTTTTTGTAACATTCGCAAATATAATTCCTCTTAATTTTATAAGAAACGTTTTTATTTATTACTGTTGAGGGATGGAATTCCTTCCCTAAAACATCATCGATATTTCGACCTTTCTTAACCAAGAATGAAAATAAAATACTTAATAGACTCATGTATATCATTACTGCATATTCTGTGTTCTCGTATTCCTTAATACGATCGAGTTCTTGATGTATAAGAATTTCAATTCTCTCATAATTTGATACTTCAAGGCAATTATTGATATCTTCTATCAAATCCCAAGAATAGAATTCCAATATATCATCAGATGTCACCATCTTCTTATAATCAAAAATCTTTGTATTATGTTCAACATAAGAATCACTTAAGGCCTTTATTGTCTCGTAATAAGCATCACTCAAATGCTCAGAACTATAACAGTAATCGCTGATACCAATTGATACATCAAAACCTATTCGTTGTTTTGTTAGCTTACAGATATCTTCGAATTCATAATATTGATATTCTTCCATTGATTCTTTATCAGAAAAATTTAGAATTGTTACAATATTACCTTCATAATCACGAAAAATCTCCTTTGTTCCATTTATTTGAATCATATTATTAAGCATTGTATAAAGGACTTGTTTCCATTTTAATATCTCTTCTGATTTAACGTTGTTATCAATTAACTCAATATGAATCGTGACAACAAGAAAGTAGGAATATTTAAATATTTTTGGTAATTGAGATATGTTATTTTTTATATTTTTTTTATATATATATTGCCAAAGCTGTTGTTCAGTATCTTCCTCATCAATTTGATCCTGTTCATTGCGTAGCTCCAAGACACGGTTAATATTATCCTGTAATTTTAGTAATGCAATAATCAGTTCTTCCTTTTCAAAAGGTTTTACAATATAATCACATATACCCAATTTAACTGCTTTTCTTGCATACTCAAATTCACTATTTCCCGTAATTAGGATGATAGATAAATCAGGATTTTCATTCAAAAGTTCTTCTGAAAGCTCCAATCCATCCAAATATGGCATAACAATATCCGTTAATACTATATCCGGCTGATATATCTCATAGAGTTCCAGTGCCTCTCTTCCGTCTTTTGCTTCACAACACACGTCTAAACCATAAGCATTCCAATCAATGAATTCACGCAAATATTCCCTATAGATTGGCATATCATCTACTATCATAACTTTAATCATATCTACCTCCATATAGCATTCGAATACAGTCCACCTCCAGAGAGAAAATGACTAAATCACTTTTTTGAAATTACTTTCAATTAAGCTAATCTATCCATGGATTCCTTTGCCGGAAGAATGATATCAATTCTGGTCCCTTTTTTAACTTCACTTTTAACTACCATGCCATATTCTCCTCCAAAAAGCAGTTTTATTCTATGATTAACACTGAATATACCAAAATGTCCATCTAGTTTATATTGAAGAAGTCTATCGCAGTAATCCTGGTTCATACCGGCTCCGTTATCCTCTACAGTAAGAACCATACCTTCCTTACTTTTCTTTCCACTTATTCGAATTAATCCTTGTTCATCCTTATATTTAATTCCATGATAAATTGAATTTTCTATAAGTGGCTGTAAAGTTAGTTTTGGAATTAACATATGTAATATTTCATTATCTACAGAAATCTCATAGGTAAATAGGTCATTATAACGTATTTTCTGCAACTCTAGGTAATCTATAACAATATCTATTTCTTGCGATACTGATATGATTTCATTGCTGTCTGAAAGAGAATTGCGATAATAATCTACTAATCTTCTTACAGTTTTCTTCGCTTCCTTACTTCGATTCATGTCCAAAAGTTTTATTACAATATCCAGACTATTGTATAAAAAATGAGGTTTTACCTGCTCTTGGAGTAAGGAAAGCTCATATTCTCTCCTTTTTTTTGCTTCATAATTTACTTTAACTAATAATTCTTGAACCTGCTCTGCCATATAGTTGAAACTACTACCTAATTTACCTATCTCGTCATGACTCTTAAAATTAAGGCGTAATCTCATATTACCTCCGGCAATCTCTTCCGCACCGGTCTTCAATTTTAATAGGGGAACCGTGATTATCCTTGAAAGGTAATTAGATAATAAAATCTCTATAAATATTACAACAATGGCGATAGCTAATCCCATATATAGAATATCATTAGCTTCTACATTAAATTCGTTTATATCGGTTATACTGATTAACCTGGAATCATAATCCAAAATATCATAATAATACATATAGTACTTTCTACCATTAAATTTATATATCTGGTTATTCTCTGTTGTCTCTATAAGATATGCTAGATCATCTTTATTGATATGGCCTGCTGAAGCGATAGAACTTACAATTGATTTATCTTCATAAATCAATTGATAATTAATAAGCTGATTATCCAAATTGCTCTCAATTACTCCAATGTCAACATTCAGAAAAATATATCCCAAAGTCTCTCCTGTATTGATTTGAACTACTTTCTTCCCCAATGTTAATACTGATTCGGTAACATCCTTTACGAGAAAATCTCTTGCTTCGCTATAGAACCAGATGGATGCGCCACTTGTTTCTTTTAATTTTTCTAGCTGTTCGGATTCTAGAATAGCGTCTAAATTAATTAAAGTCGTATAATCAGAGACATACACATCATTATCTACATTGATAAATGCTATAGATTCGATTTCATCAAATACAATTTTAGCAACATAAAGCTCGTTAGTAATTGATTTTTGTTCAGCCAAGGAGATTTCCTTTGTTTTTGACTTCGTTCCAATTATTCTATTAATATTTACTGTCAGATAGTTAGAACAATTCTCTGCATCCTTTAATACTTTGGTAATCCTATCCACAATAACTGCAGTTGTATCCTGTACATTCTGTCTAATCCGCTTATGTACAACATCCTCATAGATTTGATTAATAAATATTGCAAATACCAATACGGGTAGAATAGCCACTACTGCATTTATAAAAAGTAGTTTTTGTTTGATTAATATTCTTTTTTGTATTTTTTTTATTTGCTTTAACACATCTATCTCTCCCATACTATGAAGATTCGTCTATCTTTTTCACTAATTAAGTCCATAGGATTTAATTAATGACTTACCATAATCTTGCATTTATTATAGCAAATAACAGGCATGATATCTAGTCTAGA
>SHOH01000197.1 GCA_004294845.1 Anaerolineaceae bacterium | reverse complement strand
TCTGTTCTTTGCATTACATAGACCCCTTGCCAAGATACTTACGGGAAATTTTCTACCTACAAAAACAAGCCGCCCAGGTCAATACCTACCTGGTCGGCTTGTCAATATTCTATACAATATTTTAGTTTAAAATCTAATTACTGTCCCATCTGCTTTGCGAAGTTTTGAAATTCGAACTTCTATGATAAGCATAAACAGTGCCTTTTTGAGTTTTCTATGCTATTTATTTTATTTTCCTTACGCAATCTTTTTGCGTAAGGTTTTCTTATCAAATGACACCAATCTGATTTTCATACGCAACTTTTTATCAGTTTGCGTAGATGTGTCAAGGAAGTTTCTATTAACTAAGATTTTGAGAAGTAAACTTTATTATTACTATCACGAATTACATTATATTTTTCCTCCGTAATAAGATTCATTTTGGAATACTACTGGCTAAACACTACTTAAGAAGCATTAGATCCGAGTTTAGGTAAAATTTAAACATTGAGCTGCTTTATAGGCGGCTCTATTCAAGTCTACTTCAATTTATTTTCGTAAAATTCTAAGTTATTGTAAAATCCAACAATATATACTCTTGAGGTTTATTAATACACTCCTGTTCCGATTAATAATGTACTTTCTTTAAGAAAAATCTGTAAGCTGTAACCAGGATTATTAAATTATAAGCTGCTCCGATGATTAAGTACAATGGATAGCTTAAATTAGCACTATTTGCATTGGGTAGAAATTCTAACATCAGTCCTTTTACCGCCCAAAAGCTCGGAAAAACCCCTAACAAATACTGCATTCCTCCCTGAAAGGTTTCTAATACCATAAGGACTGGTATTAATGCGATTATTCCGGTTCCTTTGATAAAAGCAAAGCCTTCGATTTTATTCTTAGCAAAAGCGGATTGGAACAGTGCCAATGCCGGTGCAAAAATACCAGTCACTAATGCAAAGCTAAGGATATGAAGTAGATTAATACGGTTAAATAAAGAGACCCCTTCTATCATATATTTATCTGCTGCAAACACCTTCGTACCCAGAAGAACTATGATTGTGCTGACTACAGTCATGATATAGATATAAGTCATCTTGAATTTAATATATCCAGAAACCCCAACCGGTGTAACTGCCACTGTATTTAACGTACACTCATCCTTATGATCCAAGAGTAGAAAGGTAGCCATAGCTGCTAAGAAGAAGCTGCCGAACACCAAAATTACAATCAGCAGAATCATCATTGTCATCTGTAAAGCAGCTCCCTGGGCAGAATCCATTGTTTCAAAAATCATTGGAAACACGAAGGTGGAAAGCAAAAGGATAATGAGCGGAAACATGCACATATATATGTTAATCGTATCTCTGAAAATTGTTTTAGCCTCATACCTTAATAAAGATAAATATTTTCTCATCTTCCTACCCCCTTACAGCGTTACTTTTAAACTTCGGATACACAAAAAATTTAAATAATACTATTGTCAGTATAATGAGATATACACATCCAGCAATTACTTGTGCCATCTTAAATTCATCAGCCACTGCAAAATTAATCAAACTTCCTGCAGTATGGGATGGGGAAAACATCAGAACCCATTCATACTTTCTATCGATAATACCAAAGTAAAATAGTACCGTAGGCACTTGAAAAGGTAAGATATAGGCCATTAACAAACCTAAGGTTGAGGTAAAATCTTTACTGTTGAGCGCAAGGATAAAAGCTATCGCCGCATGGGTTACACCGGCCAATAATATAAAAGCCAGTAAAATCAGATAATTAAAGGTAAATCCATGGATGAAGTACAAGGCAGCGGATGTAACGATGGCAGACTCTATTCCAAGAACCATTGAGGAAATAACCTTTGCTCCAATAATCTCCCCTAAGGAAACCGGCATCATCATCATTGACTTAATTGTTCCCTCCTGCTTCTCAAAATGATGAGACGCTCCAATTAATATAATAGACATCATGCTTATGTCAACAAATATCAAAAGCGGAGCAATATTTCTTGCTTCCTCCTTTGAGATAAATAGAAATATAATTATCCAAATGATGGAGGTAAAGAGACTGACAGGAAGGATTTTATATCTTATAAGCCGCCGAAGCTCACCCAAAATCAGTTTAGGAATGCTTCTCATTATTGTACACCTCCAGTCACGATGATAAAGATATCCTCCATGGAGGTCTCACCACTATGAATGGTTTCTATCTCTTTACTCTTCAGAATGTTTTGGAAAGCATCATTCATACCGATGCCCTCTAATGGAAACACAGCACTAGCGGTTTCTTTCTCTTCCTTATATTCAATTTTCACTTCGCGTTTTCCATACTTAAGCTTAAGATCTCGGGGAGTAGAGACATCGTATAGATTGCCGTTAACACAGAAAGCTATCCTATCACAGAGTTGCTCGACATCATTCATTAGATGGGTACTTAAGAATACTGTTCCCCCTTGATTTCGGTATTCACTGATGATATCCTTCACTATTCTGGCATTCTTCGGATCAAGTCCATTGGTAACCTCGTCAATAAAGAGAACCCTTGGATTGTTTAGCATAGCTCTTACGAAGTTCAATCTCACCTTCATACCCTTAGAATAATTTCCGACCCTTACATTTCTATGTTCCCATAGGCCTACCCGTTCCATCAACTCCTGGACATTGGCTATTTTCTTGTAAAAACCGGAGAAAAATTTCATGTTTTCCAAAGCGGTCATCTTAGAGAAATGTACCGGCATCTCAAATCCCACGCCCACTTCCTCATAAAAGGAATTGCCTATAGCTTTCAGATCTTTACCAAAGTATTGAATATTTCCAGAATAACCTTCCAGTAGCTTAATGAGTATTTTTTGAGTTGTTGATTTTCCGGCACCGGATGGGCCTAATAAGCCGAATATTTCACCCTCTTTAATATCAAATGAAATACCCTTAATAGTATCCTCTTTTGAATTTGGATACTTATAATGTAATTTCTCTACACTGAATGCTTTCATCTTCACTCTTACCCTCCATTTTTTGATGATATTCCATGTTGCATCAGGTCTATCATTTGATTCACGATATCAATTACTTCATCGCTACTTTTTCCCGGTGTTATATATTTGTGAACATTCGAAAATAGCAACTGCAAAGTGGTAACAACAAACTTTGGTGTAAAACGCTGATCAATCTGCCCTGCTTCTATGGCCGAAATAATTAACGCTTCAAATCCCTTACTAAAGTCATAAGGAAAGTACTCCATAATTCTGTTCCTGATTTCTATATCTACTTCCAAATAACGGTTTGATAAGTGATGTAATCT
>SHOH01000058.1:14669-18731 GCA_004294845.1 Anaerolineaceae bacterium | reverse complement strand
AGATCTCTTTTCTTTCCGATGCTTGATACTGTGATGGCATTTGGAAGTAATTTTACTGCCAGACCAGCCACAACCAGTATGCTTAATACAATAATACCGATTTTTACGAATAAGGTTATATCCGACACCGGGTTAAGATTATTCTCATTTAGATTATTCATAGCTTCACCAATTATATTTGTGTTACTATAATATATTGGACTATAAAGCCAAATATGCGGTAAGGGCAAGCCTAATATCATATGCTTTTACTTTCTTGTATGCTCAAAGACTACGTACAGCGATTGATATCAGTACTTCTATAATGGCTTTATGTTTACTATATCGTATTTAAAAGTCTAAATATTAAAACATAGATAAAAATATAAAGAAAAGGTATTAATACTATATAATTTAGTCTTCCTAAATTAAGTTCATCATCTGGTCGTTTTAATGAAGATTGTAAAATATATAAATTTAAAAATTCTCTAAAGATTAATAACCCTATGAGCAGAATAAATACTATTAAATCAATTCTTAAGACAGACGTTAAATTATTCTCTACGTAAATCTTCTCTGTCATCGTTTTAATTATAATCATACGAATCACTCCTATAAGTTCCAATATTTAAAAGATTTGTGGACATATCAGATAGAATGTTATATTTATTATTCCGTGTGCCAATGAAATACCTATAATAGATTTCTTCCAAATAAAGATCCGACAAAACAATAATGATATCATAAATGCATATATCACATTAAAAAACGATTTTGAGGAAATGGTCAAGGCAGCATATAGCAGACTTATAAAATACATAGCTTTATTGTTACTTAGAAATTTACCGGCAACATTGAATAATATCCCACGAAATAAAAATTCTTCTAAAAGACCTACACAAAATATTAAGGTAATAACCCACATTAATATTTCTACAGGTGCTACTGATATATTTATGAGCTTGGGCTTGATAATGTAAAACTTAATTAATCCTAATGGCAACCCTATTAGAGAAATGAGCAACTGTATGTGCAGTTTATAAGTTGTAAAGCCCAATATTTTAGGTGTTATACTAGTAATTTTTGCTATTATTATACCTGTTATGAATAATGGTAGACTGACAAACACAATTTTTAAAAGCTCAGATAAACCTGTCATCGGAAGAGAAACACTGATAATCCTGATCAGTGGGATAATAGCCAGCGCAGAAAATAGTTGATAGCAAGGTTTTTGATACTTCAATAGAGCTGCTATTAAAAGCGACATTAGTATTGCAAGGTAGATGATAGCACCAATAGATATACTCAAAAAGGTAAAAAAAACTTCCACTAAAACAATTAAAATTATAAATAACCAATAATTGACCTCATTGGATTTTACAAGCTTTTCAAATAATACTTTAATACTATCCCCTCCCTTTACGTTTTCCAATACGTTTTTAAATCAGATCAGGGCAATATTTCTATCCAAAGCCTAAGCTGCCTGTAAGGTTTCGTATCTTGATTGTCCCGAAATAATAAGAAATCAACCTTTGCATGATCATTAGATTTTTCTGCCTTGAAAAGCACAATTTCTTCCCATTTTTCCATGTTCTCTAAGTATATAGGCTCTATGGTTTGAATAATAATTCCATCCACAATGATTTCCATTCTGTAGCTCGTTTTTTCTTGTTCATTGTTAATAATGACCGCTTTTACCCTTCCGTTTACTCCAACCTTAAGCTGCTTTGGATATCCTGCCGTTACATCCTCTAAGCCTGTAATATAAAATTCTGTAAAATTTTTGCCTTTTTTGGGGGAGGACAAAACAAATGCTAAAGTAACAATTAACAAGAAACCAGTTATCAAAAGTGCCGTGTGAATCACTTTCGTGGCTTTTGATTTATCAGACCATTTTATTAAATCGATATTAAGTGTTAATGCAAAACGCTGTTCCTCGGGCAACTTTGTCCGTCTGTACCAGCTTAGGAAAATCAAAACAATGTCAAAGGATATAATCGATAGCATCATTGGCACAAGTTTGACACCCCATGAAAGAAAATTTAACACCAGCCCAATTAAGGGAACGATTATGATACTTAATCCTATACTTAATGCGATACGGGCTAAGCCATCAAGCTCATCTTTTTGGGGGAACAGGGTTGCCAACAGCAAATACCCGGGAAGGAATAGAGCAAAAGGTAAACCGAGAATAATTCTAAGGAAATCACTAAAAAAAACGATAAGTAATACCAAGCCGGTTAAAATCACATACTCCTTTTTTAAATTAATCCTCAATAAAGACTACCTCCTCTCATTTTGCCTCTTTTATTGAAAACTCTGTACATCACCGGAATCATAAATTATATTAAAACTTTCTAAAGTATCCCATAAAGGTTGATCATTCATAAAGTAGTCCATCTTATCTTCAATTGTAGGGGTAAATAAAAACTTACCATCTGGTGAAGTAAATAATTTAAGAGGTCGATTAACCAGTTCAGTACTTCTTATTAATATAATATCGTCGTCGCTGCTTTTAAGGAACTCCTGATGCTGCGGATCGACCTCAAGCACATTGATTTTATTGAAATATTCCGAATTTTCCAAGTACCGGCTAGAAACATAATCGGACATTACAATTGTGTCAGCAATCTGAGCCACTCTATTCAGTGATATGCACTCTTCCTCGCTCAAGTAAAAGGTATAAAACGGCCTTTTTATAATTGGATTGTCTGAAGCTGTAAAATCGTTTGACACAGCCAGAAAAGCCATAATTACGAATAAAATAAGCGCAAATAATTTTCTTCTTAGTTTGTAAGTGAAAAAAGATAGGCCTGTTGCACCTGCAATACAGAAAAAAAGAAAGGAATATTCACCGAATCGTGCTAGGTTAAAATTACCTGCAAGTTTGTTCAAGAGCAGTGCCGGTCCGGGAAAAGAGACAGGAACAAGCAATAAGCTTAAGATTAGAATTACTTTAGCAAAACCTTTAAGCTCTAATGTACACAACCCCCAAAGAACTCCTAATATAATAAACAGAAGCAGCGGACTATACTGAAGGTAATTAAATAATTCCTGAAGAGGTTTTTCAATAATAGATTGAGTTAAAACCCCTGTAGGTGCCTTACTTTGTAGGCTTCCGACAATTGAATTGAAGACCTCTGTTCCTGCATACATCAAATAGGTTACTGCTGCTACGATAAGTAAAAGTAAAATATTTATATTAACGATTCGTTCAGGTTTTTCGACGCGATAAAGGTACTGCAAAATATATATAAGAAATAAGATCAATATGATAAAAGGCATAGATGCTGTATGATACATTATGAGTCCTATTATTATAAGCAAGTACAAGGCAGTATTAAAATAGTTTTTCTTTTGTATTAGTAAAAAGACCAAAAGCCCTTCAAGTAATAACACGATACTTCTGGGTATGGAATACATTCCATAGAACATAGCATCTATATTAAAGCACATAAAAAGAGCAGCTAATAAAGCAATTTTTTTATCACAACATTTCAAGGTAATCAAATAAACCACGATAGCCAGACAAACAAAGATTACGCCGTTTGTTATAAACATAACCTGAGCCGGTGTGATTGATATATTCATAATCTGATATATAAAGGAACATAAAATATGCCATAAAGGAAAAGCTTTATAGATTTCAAAGGTTTGATCGATATGACCTGTTTTTAAGAGATTTTCAAGAGCCCATGAGTGAAAAAGCCCATCGGTTCTTCCGATAAAAAAGTAATACTTTAATGTAACTCCCCAGATAATATTTATAAAAAGCAAAACAATTTGCATTAAGATTACCCTGATTTGCTTACTGCTAAACTCTTCTGAATATAATATCTGTATTAAAATCATAGCACCCATAAGTGCAACCAATATATAATACAATACTATCCTTATTGGGAAGCTATACAAAATGATAATTGAGATAAGGTAGCATATAAAAAAAACAAGCATAAAAAGCTCATTAATATTACTGCATATACTAAAAATTACATTATCTTTACTTCTTAATCTTAGCCATAGGATGGGAGCAGCAAGCATAGGGATAACCATATAAATACTCAGTAAAAATAGATTATATTG
>SHOH01000058.1:10876-14569 GCA_004294845.1 Anaerolineaceae bacterium | reverse complement strand
AAAAGAATAAAACGAAGCATATTAAATTTTATATTTCTTTCAACTCGCATATTGATACTCTGCACGGTGAGAAATACCATATAGATTACAATAAATAAGCTTGTAATAATTACTAATAATAGTAAATCATATGCTTTAATATATTCTTTGTCGATAAATCCAAGAATGTTTTTTCCCCAAAAGCTTATAATTATTGTTATTGGAATTAAGAACATATAGGCAGTAGTGAAAGCTTTAGTAATAATATGTTTTAGCGGCTGACCGCGACTTCCTTCTATAAGTAAAGAGATACTTAAGGCATTAGGTACAATTAAGGCGAAATTACCAATAGCCATTGCCATGTAATATAAAGCGGCGTCTTCCTGACCGATTAATCGCTGAATCATAATTGGCAGGATCAAAATCGGAGCCTCCGTTAATAGATTCGAAAAATAACTTTCAACCGAAAATTTGAAAGCTTCGTTTACAAAAGCTCTATCTATATTAATAAAGCTTATTTTAACCTCTTTGCTTAATACCAATAAAGAGAAAACAGCAGAAATTACATAGCAGATACCTAAGGATAAAAACATCCCGAAGTTCTTTGAATACGCTAGGGGAATTAAAAGAAACACCCGAAGTGAAATGAGTACGGTTTGAACAAAATAGTATTGTCCTTTTCGTAGCGCCATTAACATATTGCCCGAAATCAAGGTAATAGAATTACATAAAGCAATCCCGATAAAGATCATTGCATTGATAAAATTCATGACAAGACTCGCCTGAATAAGGACAGTTATCATACCGATAATGGCTGAAGCAACAGAGGTTATTACAAGGCTAGTATTAAACACTTTGTTTTTATCATTAATTTCAATATAACGAATGATAGAAAGATCAAAGCCAAAACGTGAAAACAGCATAACTAATCCGAGGGATGAAATTAATACAGTAGCCATACCAACTTCAGTGATAGAATATAGTTTGGCTGCAATTATCCAGAACAGAACACCTGCTATAGCATTTAGTATTCTACTCAAAACCAAAAATATTGAATTCCTATAAAGATGGTCCTGTAAGATATCCGGTAGTTTGGCTAAAATTCGAAACATATAAATAACCATGCCTTTCTTCACACGTTGACATACCTGCCCTTTGTTTTTCTAAATTTTTTCTTTACAAAATTTAAATAGATTTTTTCAGACAATTTTCCCAATATATCCTTTTTCGAAATTGTAAAGTATATTTCCAATTGCGGATTAAATTTTGATCTATAACTACATAAATTCTGCTTATTAGCACCACTTATTTCAAACTTCTCGAACCCCAGAGACTTAGCTTCCTGTATTAACTGCCAAATCATAAACTCGTTTACGTACTTATATTTACTATCCTGTGATTTTGGTAAACCCAACCATCCTAAATATCTGTTATAGGCTTGATTTAAAGTAGCCCCAATTAGTTCGTCATTATCATATAAACAATCAAAAATTAAGTTTTCAGGATAGGTATTCAAGACTTCGCTAAGATAAGCGGGATCCATAGTAAGGTTTAAACCTTGTTGGTTATATCTTTCCGTTAACAAACCTGTCAGTATTGAAGTATCGTCAGATCTTACTAATTTGCAATTCAAGTTTGTGCCTTTTCTAATATTTTGCCTGCATATAGAAGAAAATCCATCTAGTATATCTTTAAGATCGGGCTTTATATTAATCATATAAGTGTATAGAGGATCCACCTTATAGTTCAGCCATAGAAAGGGCCTTATATCAAGAAAACCCGGTACCAGTAAAATCGAACAATAATTAGGAGCTATCTTTTTAACTTCATTATCAATCTCCTGTACTATTAAGTTGAGGTAAGATTCTTTCTTGTCTTGCTTCATACTTTCAAAATTTCTCTCCACCACCGGACCAAGGTATGGAATTCCTGATTGTGGGGGAGGGGAGAATAATAGTTTTACACCTGCAATTTTCTTATAAAAAAGAGGAAAAACACCTATTAATTGCTCCCCTTTGTATATTCCATATGGCAACAATTTATAGCCTGTATATTCTTCTGTAATTTTAAGGAAACCCCATTTATGATAAAGCAGTCCATGGGAATTGTTATCAATAAAGCTATCCCACTGGATCTGATTGGTCATATAACAAATAGCCATTTTCATCCCACCATCTATAAATTTCTTCTCCTGATGCCATCCACGCGTCTTTTTGAATACCATACTGTAAAATCTTTTCATATATTTCAGCCCAACGATTTTTGAAAGGGCAGTTAAAAGTATTGTTATGCCAAAGAATAGTTATTACCCCTTTGTTTTTTTCTGTCTTATCTATAAGTTGCTTGATAATCTCCCAAGCCTGATCAGGCTTTGTAAAGTCAAACATGGCGCTCTCCATCACATGTAAGGGTAATTCATAGATATCCATCCATTGCCGTTTCTTCAAATGATAAGGTCTGAATGGGTGGCACATTCCATTACGAAACCCCACCATGTTGGTATAGCCATAAGTTGTATCATATTTAAAACCAAATTTTTCAAGGTGTTCCCATGTATCTGGAAGTTGAAGTCTTAAATAGTGGTTTCTATATCCGATTACCTTTCTACCTAAAACACTTTCTAACCTTTTTTTCTCTCGTTTTATTGCATCAATATCATTAAAGGAATAGTAACCTCCATGCAGTCCTACTTCCCATCCGCTTTGGGATATAAGTTTAACCTCATCAGCAATATCTTCTATGTTATATCTAAACCTTCTGGGATCTTGCTTGGCCGTTATAAAGTAAAATGATGATTTAGCACCATATTTATTTTCAAGCTCCATGATCTTACGAAAGTTTATATAGGGACTCTCCTGTTTTCTCGACTTATTCCAAAATAAGTGATGTTTCAATCCGCTCCAATCTTTTTCTTTGATACTGTACAAACCGGATAAAATCCGATGAGATAATGGAGGATAGATGTCATCTACATCATGGGTCAGACAAATGGCGAATTTTTTATTATTAGGATAGCTAATATTGTTGTATCCTAATTTTATAAGATATTCCGAAACAACCGGAGTCATAACCTTTGACCTGTCAAAACCGCTATATTTTGACTCTGTATCAGTGTATTCTTTTTCATTCACATACATCTCCCATAGCGTCGGATTCTGTTTCAAGCTTTCAAATTTGGTCATACTCATTAATTTAGAATTCACCGCCTTTCTGCGATTCAAAGCATGATGCAATAAAAGATGATGCCATATCAATACTTCGGGGATAGTTCTCAACAAACCATACCATGAATAAAGTTACATCGATTTTATCTTGCAGAAGATATTTACGTTTTTGCTCCCATTCAATTTTGATATCAGGAATCTGAATTAATTCAATTGCTTTTTTTAAAGCCTGAATGGAATCCTGGTAATTGAATATTAAGCCGTATTTATATTCCAGTTCCTTGAATATACCCAATTTTTGATGTCCAATAAAGCTATCGCACCTCACAACGGGTATACCCATAACTGCTGCTTCCGTTGTCATCGAACCGGAATCCGTTACCAAAAGATTAGCATTCGATAAAAAAGAATGCATTTCTTCTGGTTTGATGTTTAATTTATAGCCTTCTAGGTCAGCAGGCAGGGAGGCTTCCGATGAAATATAAACAGTAGAATATCTACTGAGCTCCTTAACTAATCTTCTTTTAAAGTCAAGATCAAAACCTTCCTT
>SHOH01000058.1:0-10776 GCA_004294845.1 Anaerolineaceae bacterium | reverse complement strand
AAATATCTAAAAAAATGTACTTGAGAGGGATGACCAATATCAACAACTATTTTCATGGTTCACTTCCTTACTATAATATTTAACGAAGTAATATACTGCAGATTTTAGAAGGAAATCCTCCCTTGTTCCAAGCGTTTCTATAAGCATTAAAAGCGGATTTAGCCAAGCAATTGCCCTTTGTTATTTCCATATAAGGCTTCTGCACAGCACCAAAGCCTCTAAATACAGATTCAATATTTTCGTACATGGAACCTTCAAAATCAAAACTATGTGATACCTGACTTGCAAATTTGACCGCTTCCCATAATGCTAAAAAGTGAGCATCGTAGTTATTTAAAGTAGGGTCTGCTCCTCCTATTAGATAGTAAGCAGCCTTTTGATTATAAACGATATAGACTGCTGCGTGTATTTGACCACTTTCATCAACTGCAAAAAACATCTTTCTGGCATTATTTTTTATACATGCCTCATCAATTCTATATACATACTCCCGGGAATAAGGTAGAGGCAGCTTTTGCCTTTTGAATGTCAGCTCATTAAGATCAAGTAATTTATCAAGGCTTAAGTCTGTTAGAACCTTTATACCGTTTTTTATAGCAAGGTTAATTTTACGCTTTGTGCTATACCTTACATTCTCCCATACATGGTTCATATCTGATAAATCCTCTATTACATAAGTATAGCGAGTAGTTTGTTTAAAATGATCCCAAAAAAGAGGTAGCCAATTGGTAAATTCAGTGGAGAAGCGCTGATTAAACAGGCTGTGTTTTGGTAAAAGCCTGGTAAGCTCTGATATTAAACTCATCTCATCAGACAGCTTTTCCGAATACTTTATTTTTCGTGAAGGCGCAAGTATAATTCCCAGCCTGGGAGTAAGAGGAGGCGGCATAATCAGCTCTAGACCCATTATTTTTTTAAAAGTCAGTGGCCAGGCTACTACGATTTCATCGTTTTTTTTTATTGACAATATTTGATATTTGTTTTGTGCTACAGCTTCAAGCCACCAGGATTTGTGAAATAAAGAACCCTGCGGACTCGAATCTACCAACCTATCATACTGCCTAATCTCATCATTCATTTACTTATCACCTTAACTTTATTAATGGCGGAGGATATATTTGTGCGTTACCCTCCAGAAGAAGTTTCTTAATAACAACAAAGACACTTTTCTTATATAGCTTCCATACTGAATTTTAGATTTTTCTTCGCCGTACCGGGCAGGAATCTGAACATCCAATATTTTAGCACCTAAAACATTCAACCTTGCTAACAGATCGTTGCAGTATCCGTACCTTGGATAAATTTTATTTAAATCAAGTTTGGTGAGTGTTTCTCTATTTATTGCGGTATAACCGTTTTGTGGGTCCTGAAGTGTCCAATAACCTGATGAGACCCGTGTAAGCCTAGTAAGTATTAGATTTCCTGCTCTCCTCCACCTGCTCATTCCTTTAGTCAACTCAGACCTGGATAATCTGTCTCCCTTACAGTAATCTACAGTTCCTTCAATAAGCGGATCGAGCAATTTCAATAGCTGATTCGGGTCCATCTGATTATCGCCAGCCATTACTGCGATGATATCTATATTATCATTTAAAGCCTGCCTATACCCAGTCGTAATGGCTGCACCTACGCCCTTATTATGTTGATGCTGTATCAGCCTTAAGCGAGAATCTCTAAGGTACTCTGCTGCCACTTCAAAAGTGTGATCCGATGAACAATCATCTATTAAATAAATCCTGTCAACATAATCAGGCATCGTTTGAATTACCTTGGCAATAAGAAGCTCTTCATTATAAGCTGGAACAACAACACCAATTGACTTACCTCTGAACATATCAATCCTCCTGTTTAAACGCAGATATTTATAACAATAGTCATCATCCTTATACTCAATATTAAAAAATTCTTATTGTAGCTTTAATTAAACTTTCTTTCCTAAGAACTAGGTTTAAAAGTTTATTTCCGAGGTAGGATGGGTAATCTAAATCTCCGTATTTTAAGATAAGCTTTTGATATTTGGGTTTGTTTAAAAACCGTATGACCAAATCTATATCCTCGTCGCTGAAACTCAAGTAGCTTTTCCGAAGCTTCATTGCACTGACTCTTTCTTTTTCCATTTCTTTTTCCCAGTACTTCTGATACGATGATAACTTAGCCTCTGTCAGATTATCCTCTCTTAAGGCTTCTACCGCTGTCCGCGAGCATAATATAGCACCTATTAAGCCCATGTAAATCCCACCGCCGGATATAGGTTTAGTCTGGCAGGCAGCGTCTCCAACTAACATAGCATTCGCAGCGTATATTCTTGATATTTTACCTAATGGAACGATTCCACCGGTATGACCGATAACTTTCATATCTTTGAAAATCTGCGGGAATTGATCTACAAGGTCCTGAAAATAACGCCTAGGGGAGTAGGCAGGCTTTACAAGTGCATAGCCGGTTCCTACCCTGCAAGTTTTCTCATCAAGAGGTATCATCCAGCCAAACCATCCAGGAGCAAGCTTTTGACCCATAAATATACTAATTGAACTTGTATCAGCGCATTTCAGCTGGACATCGACAGCATGCATCACTGCTTTAAGATTATCACGACTTAGCCCAAGCCACTTGGAAACACTGGATTTAGCACCATCAGCACCAATAAGAAGTTTCGTGCTTATCGTTTTACTTCCTTCTGCTACCGTAAGTCTAAACCCACCTTCGATACGCGTAGCTCCTACTACCTTTACACCTTTCATTAATACTGCTCCGCCATTTTCAGCTTTTGTGGCTAACTCCTGATCAAACTTAGCGCGATCGATGGCAAGGGCAAGGTCTTTGCTGCCTACAACATTAAACTGAGCACCTTGAGGCGAATACACACTAATACCCTTTAATTTATTTAAAACCGTATTATTATCCACTCCAGCTAATTCTATTACCCGAGGTGAAATAAGGCCAGCACATTGTACTGGAAAACCGATTTCCTGATCTTCTTCCAATATTAGAACTTTGAAACCAGATAATGCAATTGACTTTGCAGTAAAGCATCCCGCAGGTCCAGCTCCGATTACAATAACATCCCAATCCATATTTTCCCCACCAAAAATTTAAAGTCTCTATGTGTAACAATACATTATAATATTACATCAGACTCAAATTTGGTACTTATCCATAATCATTATTATCTTGGAATTACAGCCTCTAGTAGGAATATCAAATCAAGTTGCATGATGCTAACCTTTTATGCATTGCAATAATATCCTTTATATATAACTTCTGCTGGGCTGTTGAATGACTGTCGGAGCCTATACTTAGAGGTATTCCATTCGCAATCAGCTGGTCTAAGTACGCTTGCACTGGTACCTTATATTTTACATTCACTTCAAAAACCTTCCCTGATGCTTTACCCAAATGGCATAGCATCTTTATTGTCTCATCATCAAGAGGTATTTGGTATTGTATTAGCTCTGCAGCAGGATGAGCAACAATGTCTACCATATCGTTTTTCAGCAGTCCTTGTATTGTTGACATCCAATCCTCATATACTTTACTCCTATCCGGTAACTTATCGCTTTTGCTGTAAAATTGATTAGAACTCGAAGGAATTCTGTGGATGGCACCTAAAATGTAGTCTACCTTATCTCTCCATTTATCGTTAAGATCAATTTCACCGGTACAAGTTAAGGCTTTGGCTTCAAGTCCGCTCACTACTTGAATAATACCTTCATATTTTTCTTTTAATCTGTTCGTGGTTTCGATAAAGTCTAAAGCCCATTCACTATTTCGCCATACATGATCTACAAGTCCGATACGTTGCAACCCTAAGGATATTGCCTGTTCTATTAACTCCTCACAAGTATTAATTCCATCAGAAAATATGCTGTGATTATGCAAATCAGATAGCATTAATAAAAAACCTCCTTCCAGTAGCGAAGCATTTTACAGTTCCATTTAACACATACTTTTGGAACCTCTTCCTTCAGCGCCAGCTTCACAGCGTAATAAGGAAGGTTAACTCCTGCTCCTGTGCAGTGTACAATACTTCCCTGTATACGAGGATTTATTTCCAGTATTAAAGGTATGTTATTCATGTCCCGCTTTACCTGGATTCCGATATTTCCATGCAGTTTCAAATTTTGCACAATCTCATTACAGTAATTGATTACATCGTCTTCCTTGATAATCACACCCTTAGTAGTGATTCCGGCACTCATTGCATCACGTCTACGGGGAATAGTATACAGAGGTCTGCCATGGTCTACTAATAGATCGACACTGTACTCATTACCTGGAAGGTATTCCATAAGGATTAAAGGAATAAAAATTTCTGATTCTTCAAAAATTGACATAACCTCATCAAAAGTAATATAAGTTAGCGTCGGCTTCGTATCAAATAAAAGCTTATGCCTGTTTATTTTGGGATCAATTATTCGAAAGCCTCTGCTCCCGTTTGAATTCAGGGGTTTAAAACAAATGGGTTTATCAGGATAACCCAGCTCATAAGCCGATTTCATAAACTCTATTTTCGAATTAACTATGGAAAAAAGAGATACCGATAGACCTTTGTCTTTCATATAGGCTAATAGTTTCCCTTTATTGTTTGCTATCTTTAATGGATAAATATCGGATACGGAGACGATGATGCCCTCATTTTGAAACTTATCTTTATTAAGAGAAAGTGTTTCAAGTTCCATTGTAACCAGGGGTAATATTACATCTACTTTTTCCTCCCCAGCGATCTTAAGCAGGCTGCTGGTAAAGTCTGGAGCATCAGCCTTGGGAATCTGGCAACCGGCATCAACTAATTTAAATCCAACTGCCTCCTTTGAAGCATCCACACCAACCACTCGGATGGAACGTTCACCATTGTCCCGAAGGCTTTTTATCACCCCGGGAGCACCGGGAGCACCGGCTCCGGTAATCAAAACAGTTATAGACTCCATACTAACCCTCCATGCTTCACTCTGATATAACTTACTCAATAATCCACCGAATAACCTCAAAAGCTTCAGCATACTGTACCCCTATTTGTATTCCGCGGGTAATTGCTAGTGATCTGATGAAGCTTTCATTGGCGTATATCCGATTTGACTGAGACTCATAGCATCTGAGAGCCTCTATTTTTTTGTTCAAATGCTCTTCATTCAAAAACACAAAGGACTGGGTAGTGAAGGTGAGATTATTCCATGGCAGTTCATAACCCAGGATTGATATCTGTTTAAAGGCCCGAATACCTTCTAATGCGATTATACTATGATCCTGATGAATATCATGCGGAGAAGGCATTAATACCAAGTCTGGGTCAATTTCCGATTTCAGATTTATTAAATCATCCAGTATTTGCTGTCTAAAGTTTTGAAAAGTCCGTACTTCGTAGCGAAATATTTTTAAATTTTCATTCCTGATACCTAAGACGCTTGTTGCATTTTTCACTTCTATTTCCAGGATGTTTTTAGGTAAATGAGAAGGAACTGATAATTCGCAGACGGAAAATGCAGCATAAAAAACTTCCGCCTGTTCAGCTATCAGTTTAGCAATTGTTCCACCACATCCAAATTCCCCATCATCTGTATGAGGGGCTAAAACCAACACTCTTTTTTTCATAATAACCTTCCATTCTGCCTCTTCGAGGCAGCTCAAAGCCTGGAAGATTTGAGAAATGAGCACCTAACCAGCTTTAAAACTTTCTTGCCAAAATTAAATAAATGATCCCGCAGTAAAGCTTTAAGCCATCCCAGAGTGCCAGGTCCCCACCTTTCCGGATGACAGTTAAGATAGATGCAACTTACTTTTTTGCTATTTAAAAATTGAATCACATCTACAGTGCTTTTTAAGTTCCTATTCTCTTTTTCTGCCTTTAATTTATCTTTAAAGTTAAGATCACCATTCCAATTTCTGCCCGTATCCGTCAGATATATGGGAATATCACTGCATGACAGGAATGCTTCTCCAAGTAAGCCATAATCCCTGAAGTCATATAAACTCCAGAGATTCCTTCCATCCCATCTGGTTAGCGGATTGCCATGCATGCATATTGTCTTTACGGGAAAAAACTTGCGAAAAACTTCTAATTCCTTTTGGAATATTGCAATTGCCTTACGGCTGTCGCCTCTAGCCTTATCCAGTACCTCATAATGGTATCCTATCTCATGGCCTAAGTCGTAAATCTGCTCTATTACTTTACTATTAAATGTATTTGGGTATCTAAAGTAATATGTTGACTCAATTCCATACTCATGCTCAAGTTTAGCCATGGCCAAAGCATATTTAAGGCTCCTGTCAACATCATGTCGTAATACGACGTAAGGTGGTTTGGGCTTATTTGACAGATATTCTTGTACAGTAACAACACTATGCGATTGGAGAGCCTTGCAGACTTCGGCATACATGGCTAGAGAAAAATCCATTATTCTCATAGATACTACCTTTCAATTTCCTCAAGTATTTTTCCCAGCTCAGCTGCAACAAAAGTTTGCTGTTCATCCGTCATCTCCGGAAATAGCGGTATAGCAAAAGTCTCTTTGTATACAGCCTCGACTACCGGTAAATAGATATCAGAATATTCCAGCATGTAAGCTTCCTGCCGATGCAGGGGAAGGGGATAATAAATACCACAACCTATTTGCCTGTTTTGTAAGCCTTCTATGATCTCTGCTCTCTTAGGATGACGTAAAATATAAAGGTGGTAGACATGTTCAAGCTCGCTGCCAGCTTCCGGCAATTTAATCCCCTGTCCCTGAAGCAGATTATTATAACGTTCAGCTTTCACTCTTCTTGCTTCATTCCAGCTGTCAAGGTGCCCCAGCTTTACCCGTAAGATCGCAGCTTGTAGTTCATCCAGTCTGCTATTATAGCCTATTATACTATTGTAGTATTTCTTGCTGCTTCCATGAGCCCTCAGTATCCTTATACGTCCGGCAAGTTCTTCATTATTGGTAGTAATCATGCCTCCGTCACCGTAACCACCGAGATTTTTGGTAGGAAAGAAACTAAAGCAAGCCGCATGCCCTAATGAACCAGTCTTACGCCCTCTAAAAGATGCACCTATCGCCTGGCATGCATCCTCGATCACAATCAGATTATAACGATTAGCAATATCCATAATATTATCCATGGGAGCCGGCTGACCGAAGAGATGCACAGGTAGAATTGCTTTAGTACGCTTGGTAATGCTGTTTTCAATCTTTTTATAGTCAATATTATAGCTGGCCTCATCAATGTCTACGAAAACCGGAGTTGCTCCAACTCTGGATATGGCTTCGGCAGTAGCAAAAAAACTATAAGGAGTAGTAATTACTTCATCGCCCGGCCCAATTCCATAAGCGTCCAGGCATAAGACTAGGGCATCCGTACCATTGGCTACACTAACAGCAAATTTAGTACCACAGTAATCTGCAATCTCCTTTTCCAGCGCTTGCACATTAGGTCCCAGTATATAATTCCCGCTGGATAAAACACTTGTAACCGCTGAATTAATTTCATCCTGTAAGGATAGATACCCAGCTCTTAGGTCAATTAAGGGAATCTTCATTTCTCCTCCTCCTTTAGCATTTCATTATCCGGTACAGGCCTGAATTCTCGTGCGGGAATGCCTTTATAAACTTTTCCCGGTAGTGTATCTTTTGTTACTACCGAACCTGCAGCTATGAAACTTTCCTCACCGATTACAACCCCCGGAAGCAGAATTGCGCCGCCGCCCACTCTGGCTCCATTATGGATGGAAGCTCCTTTTATATATTTAAAACGGTCCTCAGTACGACCCATAAAATTATCATTCGTAGTTGTAACCATAGGAGCAATAAAGCAGTTTTTGCCAATTCTAGTGTAAGCCGTAATATAGGACCCGCTTTGAATCTTGGTCTTTTGTCCGATATCAACAGAGTTTTCTATGATTGATCCTGTACCGACTATGACATAGTCTCCAATTGTACAGCTCTCCCTAACGACTGCCGAATCACCTATCAGACAGTAGGACCCAAGAAGCGTTCCTGCATACAAAACAGCCCCGGCTCCAATCGTTGTTCCCGTGCCTATCTCTAGCGGCGCTAGAGTTTGTTCTATTTTTATGGTACTGGTTTTAGCAGGGCGTGGTTGTCTTCCGACGACTGCATTTGATTCGATATAAACATTGTCTCCGATCTTGGTTCCCGGATATATGGTTACATTATTGCCTATGAAAACATTGGAGCCAATCGTTACCTCATCTCCAATTACAGAATAAAAGCCTATACTAACATTTTGCATTATCTTGGCGGTCTGACTAATAGAATTCACATGTTCTCACTCCAATCTGTAGTTATCTTAACTGGCTGGTTTGTTTTAATAGATTGATAAATTGCATTCAATAAATACAACACTTTCATAGCTTCCTCTCCACTGACAAGAGGCTCTTGATTACAGGTAATTGCCCTGATAAAATCTTCAATTATTACTTTATGCCCCATAGGATCTGACTCATTATTCAGCTGATCAATCTGGATTTTAGCATCAGCTTCTGAAAATTTAGAAAACTTCCATTCCTTAATCTTTGATAAAGATTTGCCCCCTAATACTGCTGTACCTTGGCTTCCAAAAACAGCAAGACTTTCCTCTAGGTTTTCCGGATACAGAGTGATTGCTGCCTCTATCATTCCCAACGCTCCGCTTTTAAGCTTAAGAGTACAGACGCATACATCCTCGTATTCAATCTTGTGAAGCTGTGTGGCTCCATAGGCAAATACTTCATCTACAGGTCCAAGTAGCCAGTTAAAAAGATCAATATTATGAATGGCTTGATTAAATAACATACCCCCATCCAGTTCTAAAGTTCCCCTCCATGCTGCCGAATTAAAATATTCAGAAGACCTATTCCATCTTAATACGGCGCTGGCATGCGTAATTTTACCAAACCAACCCTCGCTTACAGCTTCATTAAGAGCTCGAACCACAGTCTTTACCCTGTTTGGATGAACAACTCCCACTTTAACTCTCTTAGACTTGCACAGCTCCACCAAGTTTTTACCCTGATTAATATCCAGCACAAAAGGTTTTTCCAGTAAGATATGCTTACCGGCATGTGCTGCTTTCTCTCCCAATGTTGCGTGCGAACCGCTTGGGGTGCAGATTATAACCGCCTCAACATCAGGATTTTTAAGGAAATCGTCATAATTCTCATAAGTAGAAACTCCATATTGTTCTTCAAAGGAAGTCCTACGCTTTAGATCCGTATCGCAAGCTGCCACCAACCTGGCATTTGCGATCTGCTCTAACGCATTAGCATGCTTCCCGGCAATATACCCACACCCTACAATACCAAAATTAACTATGAAAACCGCCTCCATTTACCGTCTTAGTTAAACCAAAATAATCTTCTCTCTTCCCGATATTACATTTTTCGTAGCGTTTCTTGAATCTACTACAATGATTGATTCCCTAACTACCATCTCGTAATCTATATTAGAGTGATCGGTGATTATTAGAACGCAATCACTTTTTCTGAGCTCTTCCTCGGATAAATCCACCCAATCTGCTTCAATTGCCACCCCATCTGAACTAGGCATTGACTTAATATAAGGATCATAAAAGACCAGCTCAGCTCCCTCAGATTTTAGCTTTTTCATAATTTTAAGGGCAGGAGACTCTCTATAATCGTTTATATCCCTCTTATAGGCAATGCCTAACACGAATACTTTTGAGCCATTTACCGGTTTTCTGGACATATTTAGAGCTTTAACGACCTTATCAACCACATAATTACTAACTTGAATATTAATTTCTCCGGCTAAATCTATAAATCGGGTAGAATAATCATATTGACGGGCTTTCCAGCTTAAATAAAAAGGATCTATGGGTATGCAATGCCCACCGACACCTGGACCGGGATAAAAGGTTTGTATGCCAAAAGGTTTCGTAGCAGCAGCTTCTACTACTTCCCATACGCTTATACCCATTTTATTGCATAGCATCATTAGTTCATTAACCAGTGCTATATTTACAGCACGATAAGTGTTTTCAAAAACCTTTGTCATTTCTGCAACAGTAGGAGATGATACCGGAACTACATTTAAAATGGTCTGGGCATAAAAAAGCTGTGCGACCTCCAAACACTTATGTGTAACTCCTCCTACAACCTTTGTTGTATTTTTAGTTGTATACCTTTTATTTCCCGGGTCGACTCTTTCCGGTGAATTAGCAAGAAAAAAATCTTCTCCCGCTTTTAGCCCTGTTGATTCCAATAAAGGAAGTATGACCTCCTGTGTCGTACCAGGATAAGTTGTACTCTCTAATATTATCATCTGGCCTTTTCGAAGATTTTTACTTATTTCCTTTGTAACACTCTCAACATAAGACAAATCAGGCTCGTGATACTCATTGAGAGGTGTTGGAACACAAATAATAATAATATCCTGCCCGAGCAATACAGAGAAGTCATTAACAGCCGCCAATGTTTTCTTCTCAACTAAAATCCGCAATTCTTCATCTTTAACATCCTGAATGTAGTTCAAACCTGAATTCAACATACTAACTCTAGAGGTGTTTTGATCAATACCCAAAACCTTGAATCCAACTTTAGCCTTTTCTACGGCCAGCGGTAAACCAACGTAACCAAGCCCGATTACGCATACTTTTGCAGTTTTATCTCTTATTGCATTTTTTAGGTGCTGTACTAAAGAATCATTTGATTTTATATTTTCATTATCCATATTGGAAGTCCTTCATAAAACTTGAGTATTTTTATAGCTCACTAGTAGAATATGTCGTAATTTATTAAAGTGTGTCAGTACAAAAAGCAAAAATAAGTATCCACCATAA
>SHOH01000057.1:10364-18827 GCA_004294845.1 Anaerolineaceae bacterium | reverse complement strand
CCGGTAACAGCCAAGGGTCTGATACTTCCCTGTGGTGCTTCGGGGAGATGGGAACGTTAAAAAACATGAGAGTTTGACAATTCAAATGATATGATGTATATTTAGTGATGTTATTAGTATCGGTAGGTGAGGCTACTACAGGGATACGGGTTACTGCCGCAAAATAGTGGAGACACTATGAGAGGGTAAACAGTCCATATCGAAAACAAGGTATGGAATAATGTAACTTCATCGCCCTGTAAAGTTGAAGCTTGAACGATGTTGGAATAATATTATTGCTATTTGCTTAAAAGCATAAATTATTATTGCTATAAGTACGTTTAGCTAAGAATATAAACCTTGCCATTGTTTGATAATACTATGGCAAGGTTTTTTGTTTAACATAAGAGTGGCTCGTGAAGCGTGGCACTCGTTGTTTTTAAACCCTATAAGGGTTTATATATATATTATGAATTGGCGGAGGTGAGAAGGGTGGACGCAAGTAGTAGTTACATAGAACCGGAAGGGCGAAGTCGGAGTCGAAAATGCAGTTTAGTAGAAAGCTGTACTAATTACTATGCGTTCTATTCTTCTGCCCAAAATTAAATAGATAACTTTACCCTTTGGTTTATGTCCTACTTAAAAACTTTCCGATATTAAACCCGGATAAGAAAGAGAGGTATAGACCCATGAAAAATCTGAACAATAAATTAACCGCATCTAATGTTGCGGAAAAAACGATTAGAATTGATAATACAGTAAAAAATTTTTATGATACATCAATTGACTAGCATAATTTATTTGGGAAGAATCAAAAAAAGTGCTTGCAAATGGTATATCATTAGTGTATAATATCAAATGTTGTGACGTTGATAGCGTAGAAGCGTGAGGTTGCTACTGATTTTCAGTAGGTTTTTTCCGTGGAGCGAAGGTCAAGTTATGAAACTGGCGACAAGTCACTGTACAAATTAACTTTCTGCTATAGGCAGATAAAACGTGTGAAAATCTAGCTAACATATGTAATCCGGCATAATCGTAATATTTCAAAACCGGATTTTTCATATGAAAAAGGAAGATACGCACGGATGAGTGTACAGTCACCACTTGTCGTACTGAACTTAAGTGCGAAAAGGAGGCGGCTATTTTTATGGCAAGTCAAGTAATGAGAATCACATTAAAGGCGTATGATCATCATCTTATTGATCAATCTGCAGGAAAGATTATTGATACTGTAAAGAAGACAGGATCAAAGGTGAGCGGACCTGTTCCCTTACCCACAAAGAAGGAAATTGTCACAGTTCTTAGAGCGGTTCACAAATATAAGGACTCCAGAGAGCAGTTTGAGCAGAGAACTCATAAGAGATTGATTGATATTATTACACCTACTCAGAAGACGGTTGATGCATTATCCAGATTGGAAATGCCTGCTGGTGTGTATATTGATATTAAGATGAAGGTCAAGTAAGAAGCAAGAATTTCTTTATTGACTTCATCTTTGATGAAGGTCAAGTAAGTGGCAAGCATAAGCTGGTTGACATCATGGTTTATCAGAACGATTAACAAGATTATATTAATAAGAAGAAATCCTTAGGGTTTATTATATGAATGTATATGGACCATCTAGGATGATTGCGACATTAGGCAGGATAGAAGATGCCCTGTGGCAATCCGCTGTAGATTAATAGGAGGTAAGAAATGAAGAAAGCGATTTTAACTACGAAAATCGGAATGACTCAGGTTTTTGGTGAAAACGGAGTTCTAATTCCGGTAACCGTACTGCAAGCTGGTCCTCTCTACGTAACACAGATTAAAACAGTAGATAACGACGGCTATAGCGCAGTTCAGGTTGCATATGGCGATATCAGAGATACTCTGGTTAATAAGCCTTTAAAAGGGCACTTTGCAAAAGCAGGTGTAAAAAATAAAAGATTTATAAAGGAATTTAAGTTTGACAATGCTGCTGACTATCAGGTAGGTCAGGAAATCAAGGCTGATATCTTTGCAGAAGGTGACAAGGTTGATGTTACCGCAAAGTCAAAGGGTAAGGGTTTTCAGGGAGTCATCAAAAGACATGGCTTAGGCAGAGGACCTATGGCTCATGGTTCCAAATATCATAGACACGGAGGTTCCAACAGTGCAGCTACCAGTCCTGGCAAAGTGTTCAAAGGGAAGAAAATGGCTGGTCAAATGGGTAGTGTTAAGGTTACGGTACAGAATCTTGAGGTTGTTAGAGTTGACGCAGATAAGAACCTCATCCTTGTAAAAGGTGCAGTTCCCGGACCGAAAAAATCCTTAGTTATACTGAAGGAATCAGTAAAAGCTAACTAGAGCTAAGAAAGGAGGAACAAAGAGATGGCAAATGTAACAGTATATAATATCGAAGGCAAGAAAGTTGATACATTAGAGCTTAATGATGCAGTCTTCGGAGTAAAAATAAATGAACATTTAGTTCATAGAGCGGTTGTAAGTCAATTGGCTAACAAACGCCAAGGAACACAAAGTGCTAAAACCCGTGCTGAAGTAAGAGGCGGTGGAAGAAAGCCATGGAGACAGAAAGGAACAGGCCATGCAAGGCAAGGTTCAATCAGATCTCCTCAATGGAAGGGCGGCGGAGTTGTATTTGCACCAAAGCCAAGAGATTATTCATTTAAGATGAATAGAAAAGAAAAGACACTTGCAATCAAGTCAGCATTGACTTCCAGAGTAAATGCAGAGAAACTCATGGTTCTGGATCAATTTGGATTTGATGAGATTAAGACAAAGAAGATGAAAGAGGTACTTGACAATCTAAAGGTAACGAAGGCACTCATTGTTATTGATAAGAAGGATGATAATGTAACGCTTTCAGCAAGAAACCTTCCGAATGTAAGAACTATTTTATCTAATTCCATTAATGTATATGACATCCTAAAGTATGATACCTTGGTAATTACAAAGGATGCTGTGGCACAGATTGAGGAGGTGTACGCATAATGGCAGATTTAAAATACTATGATGTAATCCTTAAGCCTATCGTGACAGAGAAAAGTATGAATACTATGAGCGATAAAAAGTACACATTTTCAGTTCATCCGGATGCTACCAAGTCACAGATTAAGGAAGCAGTTGAAAAAATGTTTACCGGCACAAAAGTAGCCAAGGTAAATACGATGAATCTGGAAGGTAAGAACCGTAGACGTGGTAACACAGTTGGAAAGACAGCTAAATCCAAGAAAGCTATTGTTCAGCTTACAGCTGACAGCGAAGAAATTGAGATTTTCTCAGGACTATAACTCTGATTTACTATTGCTTTGAATATAGTCCTGGCTATAGAATCCGAGTTTAGAATTTAAGATTACTGATATATCATTTGAAAGGAGTGTAATTAATGGGAATTAAAACATTTACCCCATATACACCTTCTAGAAGACACATGACCGGTTCCGATTTTACAGAAATTACAGCGACTAAGCCGGAGAAAACCCTGGTTGTTTCTTTAAATAGAAAAGCAGGCCGTAATAATCAAGGTAAAATCACAGTTAGACACCGCGGTGGTGGAGCTAGAAGAAAATATAGAATTATTGATTTCAAGAGAAGGAAAGACAATGTCCCTGCAAAAGTGGCAACTATAGAATATGATCCTAATAGAACTGCAAATATAGCATTGCTACATTATGCAGACGGTGAAAAGGCATATATCCTTGCACCTCTTGGACTACAAGTAGGTACTACTCTTATGAGTGGTGAAAATGCTGAAATCAAGGTAGGTAATTGCTTACCGATAGCAAACATTCCTGTAGGTACAGAAGTTCATAATATCGAACTTTATCCCGGTAAGGGTGGACAGCTGGTTCGTTCTGCTGGAAATTCAGCTCAGTTGATGGCTAAGGAAGGAAAGTATGCAACTCTTCGTCTTCCCAGCGGTGAGATGAGAATGGTTCCGCTAAATTGCAGAGCAACTATCGGTCAGGTTGGTAATATCGATCATGAGCTTATTACAGTCGGAAAAGCCGGACGTAAGCGTCATATGGGCTACAGACCTACAGTTCGTGGTTCTGCTATGAACCCTAACGACCATCCTCACGGTGGTGGTGAAGGTAGAACAGGTATCGGTCGTCCCGGTCCTTCTACACCTTGGGGTAAGCCTGCTCTTGGTCTTAAGACAAGACAGCCCAATAAGAAATCCAATAGATTGATAGTAAGAAAAAGAGATGGAAGTACTATAAAATAAAGTTTTTTGGTTAAGCAATCATTGAATATTTCAATGATCACAAATTCTAAGGAGGTTAGAATACATGGCTCGTTCACTTAAAAAGGGACCATTTGCTGACGAACATTTGTTAAAGAAGGTAGACGAACTTAACAAAACCGGTGATAAGACGGTTATTAAGTCTTGGTCACGTCGCTCTACTATTTTCCCGCAGATGGTTGGTCATACAATCGCGGTTCATGATGGAAGAAGACATGTTCCCGTATATATAACAGAAGACATGGTTGGACACAAGCTCGGTGAGTTTGTAGCGACCAGAACCTATAGAGGACATGGAAAAGACGAGAAGAAATCTGCTAGGAAATAATATAGCATTGAATGGAAGGAGGTTTATCCATGGCAAAAGGACATAGATCCCAAATAAAGAGAGAAAGAAATGAAGTTAAGGACAACAGAGCATCAGCGAAGTTATCCTATGCCAGAGTGTCTGTTACTAAGGCTTGTTTTGTACTAGATGCCATAAGAGGTAAGGATGTAAAGACAGCACTTGGTATATTAGCATATAATCCAAGATACGCTTCAAGTTTAATTGAGAAGCTGTTAAAATCAGCAATTGCAAACGCTGAGGTTAAGAATATGGATCCAGACAAACTGTATATTGAGGAATGTTATGCAAACCAGGGTCCGATTATGAAGAGAATTCAACCAAGAGCACGAGGCACCGCTTATCGTATCGAAAAGAGAATGTGCCATATAACACTAGTGCTTAATGAGAGATAAGGAGGGCAATAATGGGACAAAAGGTTAATCCCCACGGCTTAAGAGTCGGTATAATTAATGATTGGGACTCCAGATGGTATGCTGAAAGCGATTTTGCTGACAATCTTGTAGAAGATTATAAAATCAGAACATTTCTCAAAAAGAAATTGTACAGTGCAGGCATATCTAAGATTGAGATTGAAAGAGCATCCGATCGTTTAAAAATAATAATTTACACATCAAAACCGGGTGTTGTTATCGGTAGAGGTGGAAGTGAGATAGAGAAATTAAAAGTTGAAATTCAAAAATATACGGGGAAGAAACTGAATCTCGAGATAAAGGAAATCAAGAGACCTGATGTGGATGCTCAGCTTGTAGCAGAGAATATTGCATCCCAGCTTGAGAATCGTATATCCTTTAGAAGAGCTATGAAGTCTACTATGGCAAGAACCATGAAAGCCGGAGCTAAGGGTATTAAAGCTGCGGTTGGTGGACGTCTTGGTGGGGCTGATATTGCCCGTACAGAGTTTTATAGTGAAGGAACCATACCGCTGCAGACACTTCGTGCCAATATAGACTATGGTTTTGCAGAGGCTAACACCACTTTTGGTAAGTTAGGTATTAAGGTTTGGATCTATCATGGTGAAGTGCTTCCCACAAAAGGAGCAAAAAAGGAAGGGAGCGATAAATAATGTTAATGCCAAAGAGAGTTAAACATCGTAAGCAGTTTCGCGGCTCTATGGCCGGAAAAGCTTCCAGAGGTAATACCCTTGCCCATGGTGAATATGGTATTGTTGCCTTAGAACCCGCTTGGATCAAATCAAATCAGATTGAGGCTGCCCGTGTAGCCATGACTCGTTTTACAAAGCGTGGAGGTAAGGTTTGGATTAAGATATTTCCCGATAAACCAGTAACAACTAAACCGGCTGAGACTCGTATGGGTTCCGGTAAAGGTACCTTAGAGTATTGGGTAGCGGTTGTTAAACCGGGACGCGTTATGTTTGAAATTGCCGGTATTCCTGAGGAGACTGCAAAGGAGGCTTTACGTCTTGCAGCACACAAATTACCGGTCAAGTGCAAAATAGTATCGCGTGCAGACTTAGAAGGCGGTGAAAACAGTGAAAACAAATAAATATGTAGAAGGTTTAAGGACAAAATCAGCTACAGATTTGAATGAAGAATTAGTAGCTGCTAAGAAGGAACTTTTCAACCTTAGATTTCAGAATGCAACCAATCAGTTGGAAAACACCAGCAGAATAAATGAAGTTAGGAAGAATATTGCTAGAATTCAGACAGTGATTACTGAGATGAAGAAAGCTTCCAAATAATAGGGACTCCCTGGCTGAATATAAAGGTGGCCTAAGGTCCTGGAAAGGAGTATCGAATGGAAAGAAATTTAAGAAAAGTACGGATCGGCAAGGTAGTCAGCGATAAGATGGATAAGACTATCGTAGTTGCATTAGTTGAAAATGTAAAGCATCCGTTATATGGCAAGATTGTGAAGAGAACCTCTAAACTGAAGGCGCATGATGAGAATAATGAATGCAGAATCGGTGACCGTGTAAAAGTTATGGAGACAAGACCCCTGTCTAAGGATAAGAGATGGAGACTTGTTGAAGTAGTTGAAAAGGCAAAATAAGATCTTATTTTTCCTTATATATTTTGGATAAGTTGGATTTATTACAACTGAAAGGAGTATTATCATGATACAGGTTGAATCAAGACTTAGAGTCGCCGATAATACCGGTGCAAAAGAGTTGCTTTGTATCAGAGTATTGGGCGGAACAGGCAGGAGATATGCTAATATAGGCGATATCATTGTTGCTTCGGTTAAAGATGCAACACCAGGCGGTGTTGTTAAGAAGGGCGATGTTGTTAGGGCTGTTGTGGTACGTACCGTTAAGGGTGCACGCCGCAGGGATGGTTCTTATATTAGATTTGATGAGAATGCTGCCGTTATAATCAAAGATGACAATAATCCAAGAGGAACACGTATCTTTGGGCCGGTAGCGAGAGAATTAAGAGAGAAACAATTTATGAAAATCGTTTCTTTAGCACCAGAAGTATTATAAGGAGGTGTCGACCGTGGCAACGATGAAAATAAAAAAGGGTGATAACATTAAGGTTATTGCCGGTAAAGATAAAGGTAAAGAGGGCAAGGTTCTTGATGTGATAGATAATAAAATCATTGTAGAGGGCATAAATATGATCTCCAAGCACACTAAGCCCAATCAGGCTAGTCCTAAGGGTGGAATTGTCCGCCAGGAAGCGCCTATTGATTCTTCGAATGTAATGTATGTTCATAAGGGCACAGTAACCAGAGTAGGCTTCAAGACTGTTGAAGGCAAAAAGGGCCCCAAGAAGGTACGTATCGCGAAATCAACCGGCGACGTTATCGACTAAGAAGAGAGGAGGTTTTGGTAAAGGTGGCTAGACTAAAAGAGTTTTATTTAAATGAGATTGTTCCCGGCATGGTAAAGAAGTTCTCATATAAGAATGTTATGGAAGTGCCGAAGCTTAATAAAATCGTCATCAACATGGGTGTTGGTGAGGCTAAAGAAAACGCCAAATTATTAGAGGCCGCAGTTAAGGATCTTGAAATCATTGCAGGCCAAAAGCCTGTAATCACAAAAGCTAAGAAATCAGTTGCTAACTTTAAATTAAGAGAAGGCATGTCAATTGGATGTAAGGTTACCTTACGTGGCGAGAAGATGTATGACTTTGCTGATCGTCTTATAAACCTGGCATTACCTAGGGTTCGTGACTTTAGAGGTGTTAATCCTAATGCATTTGATGGCAGAGGTAATTATGCACTTGGAATTAAAGAGCAATTAATCTTCCCCGAAATTGATTATGACAAGGTTGACAAGGTGAGAGGTATGGATATCATCTTTGTTACTACAGCAAAGACGGATGAAGAGGCTCGTGAACTGTTAACCGGGTTTGGAATGCCATTTAGAAAGTAAGGAGGAAGACGAACCATGGCTAAAACGTCAATGAAAATAAAGCAGCAACGTAAACCGAAATTCTCTACCAGAGAATACAACCGTTGCAGAATTTGTGGCCGTCCCCATGCATATTTGAGAAAATATGGAGTCTGCAGAATATGCTTTCGCGAATTAGCGTATAAAGGACAGATACCAGGCGTTAAAAAGGCAAGCTGGTAAGAGGTTAAGAAAGGAGGCAAATTAAATGACAATGAGCGATCCCATTGCAGATATGCTTACAAGAATCCGTAACGCAAACACTGCTAAACATGATACAGTTGATATACCTGCTTCTAAAATGAAAGTTGCTATCGCAGATATTCTTTTAAAGGAAGGATATATCAGAAATTATGAAGTTGAGGAAGTCGGAAGCTTCAAAACTATTCATATCACTTTAAAGTATGGTAAAGATAAAAACGTAAAAATCATTACCGGCCTTAAGAGAATCTCAAAACCAGGTCTTCGTGTTTATGCTAACAAGGACCAGCTTCCAAAGGTTCTTGGAGGTTTAGGTATAGCTATTATATCAACAAATAAAGGTGTAATCAC
>SHOH01000057.1:0-10264 GCA_004294845.1 Anaerolineaceae bacterium | reverse complement strand
TATTTCTAATAGAAAATCAGGAGGTGCGGGCATGTCACGTATAGGAAAAATGCCTATCGCTATACCTGCAGGTGTAACCGTAGATATAGCAGAAAATAATAAAGTGACCGTAAAAGGACCCAAAGGGACATTAGAAAGAGTGTTACCTTCCGAGATGGTTATTAAGTTAGAGGGAGCAGAAGTAACTGTATCCAGACCTAACGAATTAAAAAAGATGAAGTCCCTACATGGACTGACTAGAACATTACTTGCCAATATGGTAACTGGTGTTACCGATGGATATCAAAAGAACCTGGAAATCAACGGTGTTGGTTACAGGGCTGCTAAGGCAGGCAAGGAATTAACTCTGACTATCGGCTATTCACATCCCGTAGTCATGACAGATCCGGAAGGAATTGAATCAGTTTTAGACGGACAGAACAAAATCACTATAAAAGGTATAGATAAAGAAAAGGTTGGCCAATACGCCGCTGAAATCAGAGCTAAGAGACCACCCGAACCCTATAAAGGTAAGGGCATTAAGTATGCTGATGAAGTAATCAGACGCAAGGTTGGTAAGACCGGTAAGAAATAAAGGAGGAGTGAAATAACATGGTTAGTAAAGAAGCAAGAACTGATATTAGAAGAAAAAAGCATAGAAAAATCCGTAACCGTTTCACAGGTACTCCTGAGAGACCGCGTTTGGCTGTATTTAGAAGCAATACTCACATGTATGCGCAGGTTATTGATGATACAGTCGGGAATACTTTAGTAGCAGCTTCTACATTGGATAAGGATGTTAAGGCAGAGCTCGAGAAGACCAACGATATGGCAGCAGCAGCATACCTCGGTACTGTTATTGCCAAGAAGGCTTTGGAAAAAGGAATTAAGGCTGTTGTATTTGATAGAGGCGGTTTCATATATCATGGAAAGATCAAAGCGTTGGCAGATGCAGCCCGTGAGGCTGGTCTGGAATTCTAGGTAAGGAGGAAAAACATGAAACGTTCAATTGTTGATACAAGTCAACTGGAATTAGAAGATAAAGTAGTATCAATCAAGCGTGTTACTAAGGTTGTAAAGGGCGGACGTAATATGCGTTTTACAGCACTTGTTGTTGTAGGCGACAGAAATGGTCATATTGGTGCCGGACTTGGAAAGGCAACAGAAATTCCCGAAGCAATACGTAAGGGTAAAGAAGACGCCATTAAGAAATTAATCAACATTCCGATTGATGAAAACGGTAGTATACCCCATGACTTTATCGGTAATTTCGGCAGTGCCGAGGTACTCCTTAAGCGTTCCCCTGAAGGTACCGGTGTTATCGCCGGCGGACCCGTGCGTAACGTACTTGAGCTTGCCGGATATAAGAATATCCGTACAAAGTCTCTCGGTTCAAATAATAAGCAGAATGTAGTTTTAGCTACGATTGATGGATTAAGCCAGTTAAAGACCCCTGAAGAAGTAGCAAAGCTTCGTGGTATTCCGGTAGAACAGCTTTCTAATTAAGAGTTCTACCAAGTAATTTAATGTGGAGGTGTCAAGATGGCAGACAAATTGAAAATAACTTTAGTGAAGTCTACGATCGGTGCCATTCCTAAGCACAAAGCAACAGTAGAGGCTCTCGGTTTAAGAAAGCTGAATAAAACCGTTGAAATGCCGGATAATGCTGCTATTAGGGGAATGATTGATCATGTAAAACACTTAATAAAGGTTGAAGAAATATAAGACTGAAAGAAGGAGGTGCACGTAGATGAATCTATCAGAATTAAGACCAGCGGATGGTTCTAAGCAGGAACGCTTCAGAAAAGGCCGTGGACATGGTTCAGGTAACGGAAAAACAGCCGGCAAGGGTCATAAAGGACAAAAGGCACGTTCCGGAGCTCCAAGAATTGGTTTTGAGGGCGGACAGATGCCACTATACAGAAGAATTCCCAAGCGTGGTTTCACTAACCGGAATTCAAAAGAAATCGTTGCAATTAACGTAGATGTATTAAATAGATTTGATGATGGTGCTACAGTAACAGTTGATTCATTAATTGAAACAGGAATCATTAAGAACCCTAAAGATGGGGTTAAGATTCTTGGCAATGGAGAACTAACTAAGAAGCTGGATGTCAAGGTTAATGCATTTAGTGCGAGTGCGACTGAAAAAATTCAGGCTCTTGGTGGAAATGCTGAGGTGATTTAATATGTTTAAGACATTGAGAAATGCTTTAAAGGTTAAAGACATCAGGACAAAATTATTATACACACTAGGTGCACTTATAATAGTTAGACTGGGAACTCTGCTTCCTGCGCCTGCTGTCAGCAGGGAGGCTGTTGAAGAGGTATTTTCAAGTATTAATCTTGGTTTCTTTAACAATCTAACCGGAGGCTCATTTACTAAAATGTCTATATTTGCCCTAAGTATATCGCCCTATATCTCCTCGTCAATTATTATTCAGCTGTTGACAATAGCAATCCCTAAATTAGAGGAGCTGCAAAAAGAGGGAGAAGATGGAAGAAAGAAAATTGAAGAGCTGACCCGTTATATGGCAGTAGGTCTGGCAATTATTGAATCAGTTGCTATGGCCATAGGTTTTGGCGGAAGCTCAGGCGTATTGGAAGGCGGCTTAACATTTACAAACATTGTAATTGTGGCGGCATCCTTTACAGCTGGATCCACCTTCCTTATGTGGCTAGGAGAGCGGATTACTCAAAATGGTGTCGGAAATGGTATTTCTATAATTCTGTTGGTTAATATCGTATCAACCATGCCGACAGATTTTATCAGACTTTTTTATCAATTCGTATACCAGCAACCGGTTTGGAAGGCAATTATCGCAGTTGTAGTAATCTTAGCAGTAGTTTTGTTTACAATTGTATTTGTATTAATATTGCAGGATGGTGAAAGAAAGATTCCCGTTCAATATGCTAAAAAAGTACAGGGTAGAAAGATGGTTGGTGGACAAACCTCCCATATACCGCTGAAGGTAAATACTGCCGGAGTTATTCCTGTAATATTTGCTAGCTCATTAATGTCTTTCCCCGGAGTTATCTCATCATTTTTTGGTGTATATCCAGCAAGAGCATATTTCTGGCCTAAGGTACTTAAGGTAATGGATCAGGGTAGTTGGTTGAATATTAATTTTAAGAATTTTGACTTTGGTGATTTTAAATATTCCATAGGACTACTGATTTATATAGGATTAATTATCTTCTTTGCTTATTTTTATACTTCAATTACTTTTAATCCGATTGAGATTGCAAACAACATGAAGAAGCAGGGTGGATTTATCCCAGGCATTCGTCCGGGAAAACCGACAACTGAACATTTAAGCAAGGTACTTAATTATATTATATTTATTGGAGCAATGGGTCTGATAGTTGTATCTGTAATACCTATGTTCTTTTCAGGAGCATTTGGTGCCAGGGTAAGCTTCGGAGGTACATCAATTATCATTATTGTTGGTGTTATCATAGAGACAATCAAACAGGTTGAATCACAAATGCTGGTACGTCACTACAAAGGCTTCCTTAATGATTAAATATTACTAAGCGGTAAAACGAATGCCTCTAAATTTGGACAGACGCATTCGTTATACTTGCTTGTATAGATTATCTGATGAACAAAGCTAATGTACGTATAGGGAGAATGCAGTATGAAGTTAATAATGTTAGGAGCACCTGGTGCCGGTAAAGGAACACAGGCTAAAAAAATAGCAGCAAAGTATGGTATACCCCATATTTCAACCGGAGATATATTCCGTGAGAACATAAAAGGTAATACTCAGCTTGGATTAAAAGCCAAAGGATATATGGACCAGGGACTTTTAGTGCCTGACGAATTAGTTCTTGAACTGATTATGGATCGTTTTAAAGCACCTGATTGTAAAGATGGCTATGTATTAGATGGATTTCCCAGGACCATCCCTCAAGCAAAGGCATTAGACGAGGCACTTGAGAAGAATAATGATAGAGTTGAATATGCTATTGATGTGGATGTAGCAGATCAAGTTATCATAAATAGAATGGCCGGAAGAAGAGCTTGCTTAAACTGTGGTAGGACATATCATGTGGATACACTTAAATCCAAGGTAGAAGGAATTTGCGATTATTGTAATACAGAGCTGGTACTAAGAGACGATGATAAACCAGAGACTGTTAAGAAGAGACTTGAGGTATATCATGAACAGACTCAGCCGCTTCTTGATTACTATAGAAAGAAGGGTATTCTGCACAGCGTAGACGGTACCGGTGACATTGATAAGATATATGATGAGATTATTCATATACTTAAGGCTTAAAGATGGACATAATCTGAAAGGAAGAGTTAAATGCCGATTAGCATTAAATCTGATAGGGAAATTGAACTTATGCAGGAATCGGGAAAGATTCTTGCTAAGGTATTGGAGGAATTGGAAAGCTATGTACGTCCGGGGATTTCTACTCTAGATATCGATAAGAAATGCTATGATATTATTAAGAGTTATGGTTGTATTCCGTCTTTTCTGGATTATAATGGGTTTCCTGCTTCGTTATGTATTTCGGTAAATGATGAGGTTGTCCATGGCATTCCCGATAAGGATCATATCCTTAGAGAGGGTGATATTGTAAGCTTAGATTGTGGTGTAATATATGAGGGTTATCATTCTGATGCGGCCAGGACCGTTCCTGTCGGTGAAATAACCAATGAAGCAAAAAAGCTAATTGAGGTAACAAAGCAGAGCTTTTACGAAGGTATTAAGCATGCTAAAGAGGGGAAACATCTACATGATATCTCGGAAGCAATTCAAAGATATGTAGAATCATTTGGCTTTTCGGTAGTAAGAGATTTGGTAGGGCATGGAATTGGAAGAAATCTTCATGAGGAACCGCAGGTGCCAAATTTCAAGCAAAGAAACAGGGGACCTAAGCTGGTATCAGGCATGACCTTAGCAATCGAGCCTATGGTGAATGCCGGACGATATGATGTATATTGGATGGATAACGATTGGACCGTTGTTACCGAGGATGGATCTCTTTCTGCACATTATGAGAATACCATACTTATAACAGATGGAGAACCCAGAATCCTAACGAGACTATAGCTTATCGGAGTTATTAAATGAATGAATTGATAGGTTGTTTTGTAAAATCAAAAACCGGAAGAGATGCCGGAAAATGCTATGTAATAATTGATACCCATAATGAATATGTATATTTAGTGGATGGAAATATTAGAACACTAGATAATCCGAAAAAGAAAAATATGAAGCATATAGGTAAGCTTAATTATTTTGATCCTTCGCTTATAGAAGCGATTGATAAAAAACATATCAAAAATGAAGAGATCAAAAGAGCTATAAAACTGTTACAGATTGAAACTTCAAATAAGGAGGTAAAACCTCCGTTATAAGCGTTCCTAATAATATTCATATAAGGAGGTAAAACCTCCGTTATAAGTGTTCCTAGTAATATTAACATATAAGGAGGTTTAGTAATGTCAAAATCCGATGTTGTTGAAATCGAAGGTACTGTAGTTGAGAAGCTTCCGAATGCGATGTTTCAGGTGGAACTGGAAAATGGGCATAAGGTCTTAGCCCATATTAGTGGAAAGCTGCGCATGAACTTTATAAAGATAGTACCCGGTGATAGAGTAACTCTTGAATTATCACCCTATGATTTAACTAAAGGAAGAATTATCTGGCGTGACAAATAAGTCACATGAAAATATTGCTTGCTATTATATTTCTGCGGTGATATAATAATAAGCGGACTTTTTTGAAAGGGGTGAATTACTGTGAAAGTAAGGTCATCAGTAAAACCAATTTGCGAAAAATGCAAAATCATTAAGAGAAAGGGAGCAATCAGAGTTATCTGTGAGAATCCCAAACACAAACAAAGACAAGGCTAATATTCAATAGTTTGATAATAACTATTGTTTTATATAGAAGAAATCTGCGGAGCATGTTTCTTCGGATATATAGTTCTTGCTTTCTGTGTTACAATCCTCTGCCAATAGGCAGATGTCTTGTGATATTGTGGGTAGATACAGTCTACCTTAAGATTTGTGACCGTCATCACTAAGTCTTAGCAGGCATAGAGTACTGTGCTTGTTACAATTTAAAGCGGCTGATGTAACAGACTGAGGTTTGTTACAGGAAGTGAATATAATGAATATTTACTTCGTAAAACAATATTATTTTGGAGGTGTACCAGGCACATGGCACGTATCAGTGGCGTAGATTTACCAAGAGATAAGCGCGTTGAAATCGGACTTACCTATATCTATGGTATAGGAAGAGCAAGTTCCAATCGTATTCTTGCGCAAGCAAATGTTAACCCTAATACCCGCGTCAGAGATTTAACCGATGATGAAGCAGGTAGGATTCGTGATGTTATCGACGAGACACAGATGGTCGAGGGTGATTTAAGAAGAGATATTGCGCTTAATATTAAGAGATTACAGGAAATCGGATGTTACAGAGGAATCCGTCATAGAAGGGGACTTCCGGTTCGTGGTCAGAAGACTAAGACCAATGCAAGAACTAGGAAGGGTCCTAGAAGAACAGTTGCTAATAAGAAGAAATAATCTTTGAAGCGCAACACTTTATTAAAGTATTTAGAAAATCCAATAGGAGGGTTTGTTTAAATGGCTAAGAAAATAGCACCAGCAAGAAAAGGGACGAAGAGACGTGTCAAGAAGAACGTAGATCGTGGACAGGCACATATCCAGTCATCCTTTAACAATACAATTGTTACGCTGACAGATGCAGAAGGAAATGCTCTTTCTTGGGCTAGTGCCGGTGGATTAGGCTTCAGAGGTTCAAGAAAATCTACTCCTTATGCAGCTCAAATGGCAGCGGAAACAGCAGCAAAGGCTGCACTTGTTCATGGTTTGAAATCTGTAGAGGTTATGGTTAAAGGCCCCGGTTCAGGCAGAGAAGCTGCGATTCGTGCGCTTCAGGCATGCGGTATAGAAGTAACAAGTATTAGAGACGTAACACCGGTTCCGCATAACGGATGTCGTCCACCAAAACGCAGAAGAGTCTGATAAGGAGGTAAAATAGAATGGCTAGAGATATGGGTCCAGTATTAAAGAAATGCAGATCTCTTGGTTTAGAGCCGGCATTTATGGGAATCGATAAGAAATCCAATAGATCCTTTGCCAGAGCAGGAAAGAAGACCAGTGAATATGGTCTGCAGCTTAGAGAAAAACAAAAAGCAAAATTTATCTATGGCGTCTTAGAGAAGCCTTTTAGAAATTTATTTGACAGAGCCCAGAAAATGAAGGGCGGGACAGCCGGTGAAAACCTGCTGACTCTGTTAGAGCTTAGATTAGATAATATTATATTCCGCTTGGGTTTTGCAAGAACAAGAGCAGAGGCCAGACAGATTGTCGGTCATAAGCATGTAGCTGTAAATGGCAAGACCGTGAATATTCCGTCCTATATAGTAAAGGCTGGAGATACAATAGAAATTAGAGAAAAAGCTAAGGGAGCCCAGAGATATAAGGATGTCTTAGAGGTAACCGGTGGAAGAACCGTTCCTGCATGGCTTGAAGCTAACCAGGAAACATTATCAGGTACAGTTAAAGAAGCTCCTACAAGAGACCAAATCGATGTCCCGGTTAATGAGATGTTAATTGTCGAGTTGTATTCCAAATAATATATATAAGATTTTATTATTTATAGAATAGCAATCAACTCAAATAACCCAGAAGGAGGGTCCTGTTGTGTTTGATTTTGAAAAACCCAAAATAGAGATTGCTGAAATTTCCGAAGATAAAAAGTTTGGCCGTTTTGTAGTAGAACCTTTAGAGAGAGGATATGGAACTACCCTTGGTAATTCCCTTAGAAGAATTATGCTTTCCTCACTACCCGGTGCTGCAGTAAGCCAGATAAAGATTGACGGAGTAGTTCATGAATTCAGTGTTATCCCCGGAGTTAAGGAAGATGTAACTGAAATTATTATGAATATTAAAAACCTTGCAATCAAAAACACTAGTGATGCGAATGAGCCCAAGGTTGCTTATATTGAGCAAGAAGGCGAAGTAGTAGTTACAGCAGGGGATATACAGGCCGACCCGGATATTGAGATACTTAATCCAGACCAGGTGATTGCTACCTTGTGTGGCGGCCCGGACAGCAGATTATACATGGAGCTTACTATAACAAACGGAAGAGGTTATGTCAGCGCTGATAAAAACAAGAAAGATGACCTGCCAATCGGAGTTATCCCGATTGATTCCATATATACTCCGGTAGAACGTGTCAATCTATCTGTCGAGAATACCCGTGTAGGGCAGATTACTGATTTTGATAAATTAACCTTAGATGTATATACTGACGGTACATTGGTACCGGATGAAGCACTTAGTCTGGCTGCAAAGGTCTTAAGCGTTCATCTGGATTCTTTTATTGATCTATCTGAGCACGCAAAGACTGCGGAAATCATGGTAGAAAAGGAAGATAACGAGAAAGAAAAAGTTCTCGAGATGAATATTGACGAATTGGAATTATCAGTTCGCTCTTATAACTGCTTAAAGAGAGCAGGAATCAATACTGTTGAAGAACTTACTAACAAGACAGCCGAGGATATGATGAAGGTAAGAAATCTTGGACGTAAGTCTTTGGAGGAAGTATTGTCAAAACTGAAAGAGCTTGGCTTGTCCTTAAGACAGAGCGACGACTAAGTCAGATAAGAAATAATTCGAAGGAGGGAAAGACATGGCAGGTTACAGAAAGCTTGGCAGAACAGCAAGCCAGAGAAAAGCTTTACTTAGAAACCAGGTTACGAATTTATTATATCATGGTAAAATCGTTACAACCGAGGCCAAGGCAAAAGAAATCCGCAGAATTGCGGAGGGTATGATTGCACTTGCTGTAAAGGAAAGAGACAACTTTGAAACCGTTACAGTTAAAGCTAAGGTTGCGCGTAAGGATAAAGAAGGCAGAAGAGTTAAGGAAGTAGTAGACGGCAAGAAAGCAACCGTATATGATGAAGTAGAAAAGACTGTTAAAAAGGACAGCGCTAGCCGTACTCATGCCAGAAGACAGATGATGAAATATCTGTATCCTATTACTGAGGTGCCCGAGGAGAATGCCGGTAGAAAGAGAAATACAAAGTCTATCAACATGTCCGATAAGCTTTTTGATGAAATTGCACCCAAGTATGCTAACCGTAATGGTGGATATACCAGAATAGTAAAGATAGGGCCTCGCAAAGGCGATGCTGCAATGGAAGTTTTAATAGAGCTAGTATAAATTTAACTTTAAAGAAAAACTTACTAGTATATAAGGGGACGTGGAACTTATCAAAGTTAACGTCCCCTTTCTTTCGTGAATAAGCGAAGCTCCAGAACTACGTTCTGACGCTCGCCTTACTCGTGCTTGTCTACTTAAGCCTAGATAGAAAGTATAAATCACATTCTATCTAGGCTTAGACAGACAATCTCTTCGCTTATTCGCGAATAACACTTTACAATTGGAAGAATAAACATTATATTGTATACAGTAAACACAACAGAGAGTAAAGGCACGGAGGTTAGTTATATGGAAATGATTAAGGTTCGCGATCTGGCATTTGAATATATCAGAAGAAATGAAGAGGGCAATGTGGAATCCATTAACAGAGCCATAGACGGTGTGAGCCTTGATGTTAAGAAGGGTGACTTTATAGCCATTATCGGTGCGAACGGTTCAGGTAAATCCACTCTGGCTAAGCACATTAATGCAATCCTATATCCCAGCGAGGGAACAGTATGGGTGAACGGCTTAAGCACTTTAGAAGAAGAAAACCTATGGGAAATCCGTAGATCCGCCGGAATGGTATTTCAAAATCCCGACAATCAGATAATTGCTACCGTGGTAGAAGAGGACGTAGGTTTTGGTCCTGAGAATCTTGGTGTGCCTACAGAAGAGATTTGGCAAAGGGTTGAAAAAAGCTTGGAAGCAGTAGGTATGCTTGAATATAGAACCCAGTCTCCTAACAAACTATCAGGAGGTCAGAAGCAAAGAGTAGCAATAGCCGGTATAATGGCTATGAAACCGGAGTGTATAGTACTTGATGAGCCTACCGCTATGCTTGATCCAGATGGGCGTAAGGAGGTTGTCTCAACCGTACACAGGCTAAATCAGCAGGAGAATATTACGGTTGTACTTATTACTCATCATATGGATGAGATAATTAATGCAGATAAGGTATTTGTTATGGAGCAGGGACGGATTGTGATGCAGGGAACCCCAAGAGAAATATTCTCACGAATCCCCGAAATTAAAAAGTATCGCTTGGATGTTCCGCAGGTAACTGAACTGGCTTATGA
>SHOH01000056.1:17000-18979 GCA_004294845.1 Anaerolineaceae bacterium | reverse complement strand
ATGTGCCAAAGATCTATGAAGAATGGGATTTGTCAACTGTCTAAATTCTAATATATTTTTATTATTGACAATGAATAAAAGGTAAGGTAAAATTTAACTATTATTATAGTTTGTTTGCCTAACCTAATTTTACGATATCTTGTTCGAAAGGAGTTGTTGTAAATGACGAATATAAAGTATGAGGTAATATCAATCTAATTAAATATTGGCGAGGTAAGACCTGCATATATATTATGCAATCGACCTTGCAGCTTCTTCGAGCAACTTATAACGTGTATAATCAATGAGTAAAATAGCACGCTTTGGTAGCGTGCTTTTTCTATGCTCAAATCGGAGCCTGGTATGGTACCTGGCACCAAGCAATTACAGTGTGGAAGGAAACAATAAATGAATATTAGAGATTATGGATGGAATGATTTTTTTGATAATGAATGGAAGAAGTGTTTTAAAGTGGGATTATTTCCCGGTAGAATTATAGCTGATTACGGACAAATAGTACGTGTTATGACAGAGGATGGAGAGTTTCAGGTTAATAGACCGATAACAAAGCATGATAAAGGCATGGAGATTGCAGTTGGAGACTGGGTAGCCTTACAAGATTCTCATGAGAATAATTCTCATGAAGCCGGGGCACATCAAATCGCTTTTGTATTGCCTAGAAGGACTAAGTTCTCAAGGACTGCAGCTGGGATTGAATTGAAGGAACAGATAGTGGCGGCTAATGTTGACATGGTGTTTTTAATTCAGTCTCTAAATAAGGATTTTAATATGAGAAGACTGGAGCGTTATATGATTACAGCTTGGGAAAGCGGAGCAATACCTGTTGTGATATTGACAAAGTCTGATTGCTGCAACAATGTGGAAGATAAGATATCGACTGTATATTCTACAGTCCCGGGAGTGGATGTTCATGCAATCAGCTGTCTTACAGGAGAAGGAACCTCGGATATAGAAAGGTATCTTAGACCCGGTAAAACCATAGCATTGCTCGGCTCTTCGGGGGTAGGCAAGTCAACTTTGCTTAACTATCTTGCGGGCAGGGAGCTTCTTAAGACAGGGGAGATCCGAGAGGATGATGATAAGGGAAGGCATACGACATCTCACAGGGAGTTGTTTTTGTTGCCTAATGGTGCCCTGCTACTTGATACCCCGGGCATGCGTTCCTTGTCCCTATGGGAAGCGGATACCGGTATGGAAGCTATGTTTGGAGATATTGAAGAGCTGGTCACACAGTGTCGTTTCTTTGACTGTAAGCATATGAGTGAACCGGGCTGTGCAATAAGAGAAGCTATAAATAGGGGTAGCCTAGAAGATAGGCGATGGGAAAGTTGGTCCAAACTCCAGAAAGAAATGATGATTTTAGAAGGCCGGAAGAAAATGAAGCAAAAGATCAAAGAGAAGCAAATAATAAAGTTAAGTTCTAACAACAAATACAAGGAGCAAAAACATCAATTTGCAAAAGAGGAATATTAGGATATTAAAAACTAATATTGACTTATTGACTTACTAGGGATAGAGTAAAAGTGAGTCAAATTGTCCAGGAGGTAAAACCTCCGTTAAATGTTGTGATTATTTATTATCTAATTAGGAGGTAAAACCTCCGTTAAATGTTGTGATTATTTATTATCTAATTAGGAGGTAAAACCTCCGTTAAATGCTTTGATTGCTTATTAAAAAATTAGGAGGTTAGTAAATATGAAATCTATGAAATTAGGTCAGTCAACTTTAGAAGTGCCGGTTATTGCGATTGGTTGTATGCGCATAAATGGATTAAGTAAGCCTGAAGCTGAACGCTTTATTCAAACGGCTTTAGATGGAGGTGCTAATTTTTTTGATCATGCTGATATCTATGGCGGGGGAACATGCGAAGAAATATTTGCCGACGCGATACATATGAACAGTACAGTACGCGAAAAGATTATCCCTGAACCAACCAATTATTGCAAACCAACTGCAGTTAAGTATTACCAATGCCAATA
>SHOH01000056.1:0-16900 GCA_004294845.1 Anaerolineaceae bacterium | reverse complement strand
CTGAACCAACCAATTATTGCAAACCAACTGCAGTTAAGTATTACCAATGCCAATATGATTTCAGCAGGTATCCATGTCAATATGCAGGATGATGATGCAATTAATCGTGATGGTAGTATATTGGATTTTTGTCGATTGAATGATATTACTATACAACCGTGGTCACCCTTCCAATATGGATTCTTTGAAGGAGTTTTCTTAGATAATGATAAATTCCCACAGCTGAATGCTAAAATTAATGAGATTGCAGGTAAGTATGAGGTGACTAATACCACGATTGCATTGTCGTGGATTCTTCGCCATCCAGCTAATATGCAACCTGTTACCGGAACAATGAATATCCAGCGATTAAAGGATTGCATAAAGGCGGCAGATATTTATTTGACTCGTGAGGAATGGTATGAGATTTATCTTGCGGCTGGAAATATCTTGCCTTAAAAGAAAGCAAGAACATTATAATAAATCAAGAATAAAAATTATAAAAGAGTTCTAATTCCAGATCAGAAGATTAGTATAGCTTTCACATTCTGATACTAAGATTAGAACTCTTTTTATTTTACATTACTTTTTTATAAAGCCTCCAATTATAGATTTTACATCATTTACACTTATATAAGCATTTGGGTCAGTTTCTTTTATAAGTTTAATAGCCGCTTGGATTTTCTTTCTTTTTAGCTGAACAAATAATAGATTTTTTACACTATCATCCTTGCCCTTTCCTTCTATAATAGTAACTCCGAATTCATGGTCGCGAAGTATGCCTGCTAGGGCATCGCCCTCTTTTTCATTTACAACAACTTGAATAGAAGCAAGTCCAACCGCGATTTTAGATTCAATAGATACTCCCAGATAATTACCTAAAGAAAAACCAGCTGCATAAGCTATTATTTTAAGAGGATCGTCAGCAATATTATGAAGAACAGAACTAACTACCAGTATCCATATTAGAATTTCAGCAAAACCAAGAACAGCTCCCTTTACTCGCTCTCCTTTGTTGACATACACTAAACGAATTGTAGAAATCGAAACTTCAACAGTCTTTGCAAGGAAAATTATGATATATAGAAGGGGGCCACTTAAATTCATTAAAAAATCCATTGATTTATCTCCTTTGTGATTACATTATTAATAGTATTGTATCTTGCTTTATTTTTTTATGCAATGAAATATTGATAAAATCAATGTTACAGCATAATCGGAGGCTAAGAAATGTTTTTCCTTCTAGATCAGAATAAAGTATGGGTTGTGGAATTTACTGTGGAATTTACTTAAAATGATTTGCTATTTTATTAACAATATAGTAAAATGTTTTACATAAAACAAGAGATTTAGAGATAAAGGGGGATTGCTGTATGGTTGGAATAAAGGATGTAGCAAAGAAGGCCGGAGTATCGGTGTCTACTGTATCCAATGTCCTTAATAATAAAAAGAATGTTGGAGAAGATACAAGAGAGCTTGTGCTTAAGATATGTGAAGAGATGAATTATCATCCTAATCACGCAGGAAGAGGGCTAAAATCAGGTAAAAGCAATACTATACTTTTTAATTTTAGTGATTTTGATCGAAGTTTTTATCTAAAGATTATAAATGGGATTAATGACTACCTTAAGGATAATGATTTTGATTTAATAATATGTACTGATAAATCCTGTGAGAAGTATATGAATAACAATCTAACAAGCGGAAGTATCATATTGGATAAGAAGATGCAGGATGATGTGCTTATTCGCATCGCAAAGGAAAATTACCCGATTATTGTACTGGATAGAATCATGAACAATCCATATATTAAAAGTGTTGTGGTGAATAACTACGAACCGATGTTTGAGATGATTCAAGGTGTTATTGATCGCGGCTATCGTCATTTTGGTTTTATTGGAGGCCCTGAGGAGACAGCGGATAATAAAGAGCGATTTAGAGCATTTAAGGATGCCCTAGATGCCAATAATATTGAGTTTCAGCAGAAGAGTTATTTTGCAGGAAATTATAGAGAAAAGAGCGGTTATACCGCTGCTAAAATATTAATGTTAAGCAGGGAATTACCTGATTGCTTGGTTTGCGCAAATGATAATATGGCCATAGGTGCTATGAAGGCATTTCGTGAAAATGGTATCCGTGTTCCTGAGGATATTGCCGTGACCGGATTTGATAATTGTGATCTGGCTGAGGCAATGGACCTTACAACGATCTCTATACCTAATTATGAGAGAGGGTATATAGCAGCAAGATATTTGATTGAGAATATAAGAGGACAAAGGAATGTAGAGACATTTAAGATTTCAACAAAAATTATATGGCGTTCTACCGTTGGAACCAAGGAAGACAATTTAGTAGTAAAATAGCACCGCATATAGTAAAATGTTTAGTAAAACAACGTGATTATATCTAAGAAATATCTTGGATTCCTAGTTATACTCAACAGAAATATATGCAATATGCACAAAAATATAACGATTAGCAAGAAAATTATCTAACAATATTGACAACTGCCTCTAAATATAATAAAATCATGGTATAACGTTTTATTAATAATCATATCATTAGAGAGGGGTAAAGGAATATGAAAAAAATATTAACTGTTTTACTATCAGTATTCTTGCTAATGAGCTTATTACTTACCGGATGCGGTAAAGACGGGAAAGAAACAGGCGGAAAAACTGATGATCCGAAGCCTACTAAAGCAGAAGATTCTTCTAAGAAGGAAGATGACAATACCAATAAAGCAGCAAGCAAGATTGTTATTTTCCAATCTAAGGTTGAGATTACAGATCAATTAGAAGCTGCGGCAAAAGCTTATACCAAGGAGACCGGAGTTGAAGTTGAAGTGTGGGGAACCACAGGTGATGACTATCTTCAACAGCTAAAGATTCGTTTGGGCAATAATCAAGGGCCTACAGTATTTTCACTTGCTCCCGGAGCTGAATCCGAGGAACTTAAAGCCTATCTGGCAGATTTAAGTGATTTATCATTCATTGACAGTATAGCAGAGAATATGGCAAATGAAATCGAAGGTAAAGTAGTAGGTATCCCATACACAATGGAAGGCTTTGGACTCGTTTATAACAAAGACCTTATTGATGCCTCAAAGGTAACTAATTATGACTCCTTTGCAAAAATGCTAGAGGACCAAAAGGCGGCAGGGATAAATGGCTTTAGTTTATCTAGTGAAAGCTATTTCCTAATCGGACATATTCTAAATACACCATTTGCATTACAGGCAGATCCGGTAGACTACATAAACAAATTAGTTGCAGGCGATGTTACAATGCAAGACACTGCAGAGTTCGTAGAGTTTGGTAAATTCATGGAGGCTATTCGTGAATATACAGTTAATCCTTTAGAAGTAACTTATGATAAGGAAACCGGAGATTTTGCATCTGGCAAATCAGCTTCAATCCATCAAGGTAACTGGGCATATGGTATGTTCAAAGACTATGATGTTACATTTGATATGGGTATGATGCCATTACCGTTAGCCGGCAATGATAAGCTTGCTGTCAGTGTTCCTTCATGCTGGTATGTTAACTCACAGGCGACAAAAGAGGAGATTCAGGCAGGTAAGGATTTCTTAAATTGGCTATATACAAGTGATACCGGTGAAAAGTATCTGATGGAAGAATTCGGATTTATACCGGTAATAGCAAATATGGAAAGTCCGAATTTGGATCCTTTATCTCAGGCGGTTTCTGAATTTGCGGCATCAGGCAAGACAATTGGTTGGCCGATGAGCCAGTGGCCTGCAGGTATTGTAGATGTATATCTTAAGCCGGTTACTGAAGAATTCTTTACAACTAATATGTCCGGAACGGATTTATTAGTTAAATTATCAGATGCATTTGTTCAAGCAGGCAAATAAAGTTGTGGGGATATATAAGATAGTATAAAGAACCAGCGGAAATCTAACATCATCTTATATGATATTAAGGCGATGTTAGATTTCTGCACTGTAAGGAGGCTGGTTATGAGAAAAAAGAAGGATAGGGCTTGGTATATATTCTTTGTCATTCCGCTACTATTTATATTTACGACGGTTGTAATCATACCATTTGTTATCGGAATAGGTTATTCCTTCATCTCATGGGATGGAATGCCACTCAATGATAAAACCTTTGTAGGGTTTGATAATTTTATCAGACTTTTTTCTGATAAAAGATTTATAACATCTGCATTACATACAGTAATATTTACTGTTATTTCGGTAGCTGTTATCAATATTCTAGGACTTACTTTCGCATTAATAGTCACCAGTAAGCTAAAAATACGAAATATTGTACGGACGATGTTGTTTATGCCTTACTTAATAGGTGGTTTGATTTTAGGATACATATGGAAGTTTATATTTACCGACTTATTTAAGATGATTGGTGAAACAACAGGTTTGAATAATTTTTTCTTTAGCTGGTTACTCAATCCCAAATACGCATTAGCTGCAATGATCATAGTTACGACTTGGCAGATGGCTGGCTACATTATGATTATATATATTAATGGTATACAGGGTATCTCTGAGGATGTTATTGAGGCGTCTAAGGTTGACGGAGCGGGCTTTTGGCGCTCACTTTTTAATATTAAATTTCCACTCATCATGCCTTCCTTTACAATTTGTCTCTTTATGACTCTATCTAACTGTTTTAAGATATTCGATGTTAATGTATCTTTAACAGGCGGAGGGCCTAGCAATTCAACAGAAATGATGGCTATGAATATATACAATGAAATTTTCTCATTAAATAATTATGGATATGGTCAGGCAAAGGCAATCTTTTTCTTCGTAGCGGTTGCATCTATAACTCTGATTCAGGTTGCTATAACAAAGAAGAGGGAGGTGGAGATGTAATGAAAAGATTATGGAAGCTATTTATATCTATGTTCATTATAATGTTCAGCCTTTTTTATCTATTTCCTATCTATATTGTTGTTGTAAATTCTTTTAAGAATCGTCAGCAGCTATATGCGAACATGCTAGCTGCTCCAGATGCCATAAGCTTTGATTATTATGTTACTGCTATGAACAAAATGAATTTTTTACGTGCCTTTGGCAACTCTTTAGTAGTTACTGTTGTGTCCATAGCATTTATTGTAGCGCTGTCATCCATGACAGCTTGGATGTTAGTTCGCACCAACAATAAATTTAGCAAGATTATCTTTTTTGTATTTGTTGCAACCATGATTATTCCCTTCCAAACAATCATGATGCCATTAATGCAGGTTATGGGATGGATTAGGGACACCTTACATATTCCTATGCTGAATACTTTAGGTGGACTAATATATATGAATATTGGATTTGGTGCGAGTATGGCAGTGTTCTTATACCACGGATTTATAAAATCAGTTCCGATTTCATTGGAAGAAGCGGCTATTATCGATGGCTGTAATAAATTCAAGGTTTTTTGGAGGATCGTATTTCCGATTTTAAAGCCTACTACAGTTACGGTCATGATTCTTGATGTAATATGGATTTGGAATGATTATTTACTGCCGTCACTTGCAATATCAGATAAAGCAAAGAGAACAATTCCTTTATCAACAGCATCCTTCTTTGGACAATTCACAATAGAATGGAATCTGGCTATGGCAGGCTTGACTTTAACAATCATTCCGGTAATTATATTCTACCTGGCAGCTCAAAAATATATTGTTAAAGGTGTTGCAGCTGGAGCTGTCAAATTATAAATGACTGTTATAAATGGACTCTAAGTAGGAGGATGTAATGAGGTCGAAAAAACTAGTTTATGAAGTAGATAATATAAACATTGATAATAACGATTTAATGGTGCATGAGGCCGTATTCCATAATGCCAATGGATATATCGGAATTCGCTCAAATTATGAAGAAGGATATCCAGAAGGGTATGATTCCATTCGTGGTTCCTATATAAATGGATTTTATGATGTTGCTGACATGAAGCAGGCAGAAAATCTCTATGGATTAGTGGAAGACAAACAAACAATGTTAAATATTGTTGATACACAATCTATTCTTTTGATAATTAACGGGCAGACCTTTTCTATGTTTGAAGGTACTGTTCTTAAAAGTAAACGCTGGCTTGATATGGAAAGAGGGATTACTGGACGTCATGTTATTTGGCGAGCTCCGAACGGAAATGAGCTAGAAATAGAAATTAGGAGGATGACATCCTTCTATCAATTGTCCCTGTTTACCATTGAATATATAGTAAAAGCTCTGAATTTCTCCGGATCAGTAGAATTTATATCCCTACATGATGGTGGAGTGATGAATCATAGCAATAGCAACGATCCGCGGATTGCCAGAGACAGCGTTCGCTACCTAATGCCTGTGGGAGCTTTTATACAGGATGATGATGCATCCTTTCTTGTATCTCGTACATTAAAATCCGATTTATCAGTATGTACAGGAGTAAAGCATGTTTTATCAAAAACCTGCACGATTAATACACAGCAAGAGGGACATAAGGTTACAAAGAATATACAGACAACGATTGCGGAGAATGAAACTATTTCATTAATAAAGTATACCGTATTTACTGATACCATCCGTAATAAAGACTGTTTAAAAGCCGCTAAGGAAGAAATGGAAAAAGCTCTTTCCGTATCTCTTTTAACAATGTACCATAATCAGAAAAGCTATTTGAATGAGTATTGGAATAATTGTTACCTGGAAATTGACGGCGACGATGATTTAACATCATCCGTTAATTACAATATGTATCAATTAATTCAATCCGTAGGTAAGGACGAGTTCTGTAATATTGCCGCCAAGGGCTTAAGTGGAGAAGGATACGAGGGTCACTATTTTTGGGATACTGAGATGTATATACAGCCGTTTTTTAATTTGACACAGCCTAGTATTACTAAGAATCTGATATCATTTCGATATAGAACACTAAAGGAAGCAAGAAAAAATGCACGGATACTAGGGCATAGCAAAGGAGTACTGTTCCCATGGAGAACGATTATGGGTACTGAATGCTCGGGATATTTTCCGTCTGGTAGTGCGGGTTACCATATCAACGGTGATATTGCCTATTCTGTTGTTGCATATTATCTTGCAACAGATGATATTGATTTTATGGTTGAAAAAGGTGCTGAAATACTGTTTGAAACAGCAAGACTATGGATGGATGTAGGAACTTACTATAACAATTCATTCAGAATTAACTGCGTGACCGGACCTGATGAATATACCTGTATGGTGAACAACAATTATTATACCAATGTCTGTGCACAGTATAATTTGAATTGGGCAGTAAAGCTTTACTATTTGTTGAAGGATGAAGATAAATTGTCTGATATTGAACAGAAGCTTCATCTTACTGAGGATGAGATAATGGAATTCTATCATGCTGCTAAATGCATGTATCTTCCCTATGATGACGATTTGAAAATCAATCCTCAGGATGACTCTTTTCTACATAAGAAAAAGTGGGATTTGGACCAAACTCCAAAGGAGAATTTTCCTCTATTATTAAATTATCATCCCTTACATCTGTATCGCCATCAGGTTTGTAAGCAAGCAGATACAGTTATGGCACATTTTATCTTCGAGGATGTACAGTCGGAGGAAACTATAAGAAACTCATTTGACTATTATGAGAAGATAACTACCCATGATTCCTCTTTATCCACCTGTATCTTTAGTATTGTGGCATCAAAACTGGGACTTAACAAGAAGGCTTATGATTACTTTGGAAATTCAGCAAAGCTGGACCTGTTTAATACCCACAAGAATACGAAGGATGGTATCCATACAGCCAATATGGGTGGCACTTATATGGCAATTATATATGGTTTTGCTGGTTTACGAATCAAAGAGAATGGCATTCATTTTTCTCCGTCGATACCTGATGAGTGGAAGGAGTACCGATTTAAGATTAACTATGAGGACAGTCAGATAAAAGTAGTAATTAATCATAATGAAAGCAAATTCTCATTAATAAAAGGTAGCCCACAGCAAATACATATTAATAATAAGCTGTATGAACTAAAAGATAATCTGGACGTTTCCTTAAAGTGATAATATAATAAAAACATATGGTTTAGGTAGAGATACTTAAATCATCGTAAAATACAGAAATGGAGAAATAATATTATGTTGTATACAGCTATTATATTTGATCTTGACGGTGTGATTTGTCATACAGACAAATATCACTATATGGCCTGGAAGCAGTTAGCAGATAAGCTTGGCATTTATTTTGATGAGCAGATAAATAATCGGCTGAGAGGAGTCAGTCGAATGGATAGCTTAGAGATAATATTAGAAAGATACCATGGTGAGCCTTTAACTCACATAGAGAAGATAAGCTTAGCTGAAAGTAAGAATGAAATATACAAAGAATATTTAATAGAAATGTCGCCTAAAGATCTAAGTGGTGAAGTTCTTGATGCATTGAACCTTTTAAAAGATCGTGGACTAAAATTAGCAATTGGATCCTCCAGTAAAAATGCGCGATTAATATTAAAGCAAATCGGATTAGAAGACTATTTCCATGCTATTTCCGATGGTAACAATATAACTCATTCAAAACCGAATCCGGAGGTGTTCCTTAAAGCGGCAGAATATATTAAGGAAAATCCAAGTAATTGCCTAGTAGTGGAAGATGCAAAAGCCGGAATAGAGGCAGCGAATTTTGCAGGAATGGATAGCGCAGGGATCGGTGAAGCAGCGGATTATCCGCTTACAACTTATCCATTATCTAAATTTTCTGACTTAATAGAAATAATTGGGTCATAGATATCTAAAATTAAGGTCTGCTTCAAGAAAACGATCAATTTCTTTACGTCTGTGGAAGGGTTCAATGATATCAATAAACAAGAGGTGTACAGCCTCCCAGGTAAAGACCCATCCACCAATTAATAAGCTCTCCAGAAAGACTCTTGAAAGTAGAGAGCTTTGTTTGATATCATTTAACAGACCATATAAGGTTAATAGTATAAGTGCTATAAAGAGCAGTGTAATCGAATTTCTCACAAACCTTTTAGTTTTACGATGCTCAAGACGCTTTATTGAATAATAGTAATTATTATAGCTTAATCGAATCTGATCTTCCTTTTCTTTGCTGATTTCATCTGTGTGCAGAGAGAAGACTATTTCTAATTTCTTTCGCAAAGGAATATCCTCTGAGCAAAGGTCTAGAAATTGGACCAGCTCAGAGTGTATATCACGTTTCCTCAAAGCGGAATTATCCCAAACGTGGAAAAAATCAAGATAATCTTCAAGAGCAATATCAATAATGATACGATCTGTTTCTGGGTTTTTCCTATATAATGATTCGTATTTATTTGTTTTTTTCATTTTACACCTTTGAATATTTATTTATTAAGCACCTTCCTTAGACTATTGCTTTGGTCGTTAATTAAGGACATTTCATTGGACACCTTGCTGATCAGATCATATTGAGTCTCTATCGCAGCCAATACCTCCTCCGTGGAAGCGGCATGTTCTTCGGAAACGGCAGATATATTTTCCAGTTGTTCCATAATACTATCAAAGGAGGAGGAGATATCTATAATCATATCATCTTCCATATCGACGCCTTTGGTTATAGCTTTAATTGACTGCTCTAGATTAATAAAGCCATTATTCACATTGTTAATTAGCTCATTCCCTACATTTACAGCTTCCTTTCCGCCTATAACTCTCTCTAGGGTTATACTTGTTGCACTATTAATTTCCTCAATAACTTCAACAATTTCTTTGACTGTCCTGCTACTCATATCAGCCAATTTTCCTATCTCAGATGCGACTACAGTAAAGCCTTTACCCTGTTCACCTGCTCTGGCAGCCTCTATAGAAGCATTCAAGGCTAATAGATTAGTTTGGTTTGCAATTGTGGTTATATCAGAAAGAGATTCGTTTATTTTATCCATACTTGTTTTCAATTCAGATATATTAGTAAGAGCTGTTCCTACTGCGTTATCTATTGTATCCATCTGCTGAACCATTTGGGATATCCCTTTGGAATTTTCATCTATTACTGATTTCATACTATTTGAATGTGATTTAGTTTCATGGGATAATATTTTGGTTTTCTCAATTATACTAGTAGCATCATTTGCATTACTGACTATCTTTTCAGTGCTTGCTGCACTTTCACCGACACCCTTTGCCATTTCTTCGACTGCATCTCTGGTCTGGTCACTCATTTGCTCGATATTTTTTATAAATGTAAATGATTCTTCAATACTTGTATTTAATTTAGACGTGTCCTTATCAATCTCTTTCATAGTATCTTCCAGTTGCATCAATAGTTCTTTCGAAGTCTGCTCTTTTGAAAAAGCAGACATAATATACTCATAGCCCCATTTGGTTAGAAAGAAAAAGATTATAAGTACAAAATCCATAGTAAGAAGAGTCCTAAAAAAACCACTTAGTGAGTATCCGGGACCCATAACACCCAGAGGATCAATCAGATAATATATAATAATTATAGTATTTAACAATACACTGTGTATTATAAGGAGCTTAACTCTAAAATACATAGCAATCATAGCTACTGTACCCAAATATATCAAGAAAATTGTCGTTGTGTTTGAACCCTGCTGCAAATGACCCACATATCCTGCAGCAATAACTATAGAGATAGTTGTAACAACAGGAGATATATTATCGAACTTACTTGATTTTTTATTAAGGAATGTGGCTACACCTCCAATTACAGCTGTTGAAAATGTACCTATCAAAACCTTAATACCGTAGGAGACACCAGAAGAGGCAAAAGCCTGAAATGATAGTAATGTGGAAATAACAAGTATAATCATTACAATAAACTTGTTTGTTCGATTTACATTAAACCTTAATAACACATTCTCTTTCATATTATTAGCTCCTTTCTGATAATTATATTAATATTTTAGTACATGGGGAATTTTTTTGTAGTTAGTTGATATTGTGGTTATCTGCTCACCTATAGATTGTCATATATAGTATATCGACTAAATTTCGATTCAAATTAGTTAAATAATTAACTAGCAATACTAAAAAAAATGGATGGGATGTTGTACAACATCCCATCCATAAGCTAATTGTTTGCAGGACCGTATTCAAAGGTTACTGTGAGGGTTTTAATTTCACCTAGTGTTGTTGAATCTAATATAGTTGGTGATAGATCAGTGGTATCACCGTCGGATGTGCGAGCTTCTTCAGGAATGCTATTGACCCAGCCGTTATATAGATTTACACGGGTACATATGCTGTCATCTGAAGTGGTGTATGGCCTTCCTGCCATATTGTATATCTCATCATTGATCCGGATTTCAGTAATATTTATGATATAACCGGGATAGAGTAATTCTCCGTTACTTATAGCAAGAGCCGAAAATGCAGTACCGTTAGCGAAACCTGCGCTTGTACCTGTGAAATCCAAGCCTACGGTATATGTACCTTCTCCGGTTATTTCTACATCAGTAGCAATTATTCCTTCGGACTTGGCACCTGGATCATACTGATCACCTACACTGTACATAGTCGCCCAGTCACCACTGTTAAACATAATCCATGATATTGCCTTATCGGGATTAAGCGAATCAATATAGGCTGTATCTTCAACATAATTGCCTGCCTCTATAAGTGCTTTATCCATTTCGCTTGTTGCTAAATTAATAATTTCTTCATCTGTCATGGAGGACTGGGCACTTAAGCTACGGCCTTTGAAAAGATCGGCAATATCTTTATCAAATATAGCAAGTTCATTTCTTACGAAGTAAGTACTGCAATCCCAGAGCATAGGGACATATCCGTACTTATCACAGTTGTTCAAGAAATTATTAAAGAATTTATCAGCATTATTTTTAATTGATCCGTCTTCAGTTAGAGCAACTTGATATTCACCCAGAACAACTCCGTAACCTTGGTCAGTGTATTTAGTCATTAGACCAAGAAGTTCATTTTGTTGGTTATAATCTCTGACAGATCCCCAATTAGAGAGACTTGGATTACCGCAATAACCCCATGGTGTATAATAGTGAACCGAAAGTAGAAGTTTATTATTCGCTGTATCAGTCGGCATAGTAAAACGATCATCCCAAGTCTTTTCTATATCAGTATTATAACCTGCAATCAATAGGAAACGATACTCATTGTTACCACCTGTGCCTCTAACTGTATCTACGAAAACCTGATTAATTTTATTAGCCAGTTCATAGCACTCATCCTCAGAAAGTGTACCTGAATCAGGGGCGTAGTCTCTATCGTTAAGTCTGTTGCCTAGTTCTTCATTAGCAGATTCAAATATCAGATGGTCAGAATAATCTTTATATCTCTCTGCAATTTGAGTCCACATGGATACATATAATTCCATGGCAGAATCGCGAATCTCTTCTGTGGAGGATCCGAACATTCCCCACCAACCACCATCCCAGTGATCATTTATAATAACATACATTCCGGCTTTAAGACCATAGTTTATTATCTCTTCTACACGGTCAAGGTATTTATTACTTATAGTATAATCACCGTTTTCAAAATCCATGGTATTGGTCCATGCTACCGGGATTCTTAAGGAATCAAAACCGGATTCCTTCATTTTATTAATCATTTCCTGCGTAGTAACAGGCTGACCCCACAAAGTCTCATATTTGGAGACCTCTGCGTCTATTCCCAGCACCTTACGTCCGTATGCTTCCATAGTATTGCCAAGATTAATACCATTTCCCATAAGCTTAACTAATTCCAGTGAAGTAAGATCCTTCCTCATGCCATCATTCTCCTCAATATCAAATGCAGATTTATTCTGACTTTCAGTTTCGTCAGTCTGTGATATTGCAGTTTCGGTGGAATTATCAGCTTCTTTATCATTGTTCTTACAACCAACTAGAGACAATGCTGTTAAGATAAGTAACAGGAGACAAATGTTAAACCTTTTATTTCTGATTTTCATAAATTCCTCCATTCTACCGGGAAGGTAAAATTTAATATTTATTGAATATTTTCCATATCTATATTATTATACATGATTCATTTTTAAAGGGATATATTAATAATTGTAGATGTTTTATAGTAGTTTTTTGACTTAAATATGCAATAAAATAGCAGATTTGAGCCTGCTATTTATGATAACCTATGTATCAACGGCACTAGAAGAAGGTGTGCCAATTAAAATCTTATTTTTACCTGAGAACTTAGCTTGATACATAATCTTATCAGCCAATTGGAAAAAGTCGTGTGCGTTATAATCAGAAGAAGGATATTCTGCAATACCACAGGAAAATGTTATTTTGATCTTTGACGAGGCATCAAACTCATGATTGTATATATTTCTTTGTGCAGTTTCTACCATTGTTTTTGCATGAGCAGGAGATGTGTTTGGGAAAACTATAGCGAATTCTTCGCCACCATATCTAAAGACATGTCCCTGAGTACTACAGCAATATTGTAATTGTGCAGCAATATAAATAAGTACATCATTAGCCTTATCATGTCCCCATTCATCGTTTACGGTTTTAAAATTATCTATATCAATGACCGCTATAGTTAAAGGCATTTTGTTTTTTTTAATCGACAAATCTAAAGTGTTATAAAAGCTGGAAATATTATATAAACCTGTTAAAGGATCACATTTTATGAGTTCTTCCAGTTGTAGCTGCTTAAAAGCACTGGTTTTTATAATATTATTCTTGTCTTTCTCAATATAAGTTAAAAGATTAGTAATCAGTGAACAGCCAATAATTAATATTACACCTATGAATATTTCGATTGCATGAAAAATACGATTTGTCTGTAATTCATTAACTGCAACTATTGAGCTTATAATCATCAAAAGAATAGAGATAAGTGTTATGATATTTGTCATTGTTTTTCTGCTGTAAATTATTGTTAATATTATGGGGATAACATATAGAATACTTGTAAATACAAAAACATTATGAACACAAGCAATTATAAATATCTGAAAAGTTAATATAAGTATTGAGAAGTAGTTTTTTACATTATCTGATAGTCTTTTTTGATTCATTATGTATCTACCTATGAAAACCAAAAGAAAATAGCTTACTGAAGGCAGAATAATATAGTACAGAACATAATCGGGTACGGATGACTCAATCATCCCAGGAAGATAATTATACATTAAATGAGAGACAATTATTTCCAGAAGTAATGTAAAGATTGCGGTAACTAAAGCGGCATTGTTAAGTATTTTTCTCCATTTTTGATAGAGATAAGAAAATTGATCCATTTAATCGCTTCCTTAAATTATTATAAAAAATAGGTAATTATTACTACTTTTATTATACATGTATTATCTGAAATATGCAAAACATTTTTATGCAGATAGTTATCTAGTACCGTCTGAAACCTATTATGTGGGAAAATAGGGTGAAAAAAATCGGTTAAGTTAAGAGATAAGGGAAAAATAAATAGAATCATAATCTGTTATGTAATATCAAAGGAAAATCTGTAAATAAGATTTTCCTTATTTTTTTATAATAAATTGAAATAATGTAATTTTAAGGATATAATTCAGAAAATGGGAATATATGTAACGGAAAGAATGGATGTACTTAAATGAAATTATTTAGCTCCTGCAAAGTAAAAAAAATAATAATAATTACATCTGTATCAGTTGCTACAGCAATGTTGGTTATCTCTTTAATTGCCTTTATATTAATTCAAAGCTATATTAATAAGATGAATTTAGTGGCGATAGATAATAATGATTCCGTTAATATTATACCTAATGCTGAAGCAGATATCATCGAAGATGATTTAAGCTCATTAAACAAGAACAATCAAGTTCTGGACACAGAAGATTATGATATTTTAGAAGATGAAGAAGCAACAGCTTTCACTGATGATTTGCAGAAAGATATTGATTTGGTGGAAGAACGAATTCGTGCCAATATGGAAGAAGCAAAAACTCCGATTATGGAGGATAAGGATGTCCAAAACATACTTCTTATAGGCAGTGATACAAGAGTTACAGGGGAAAAAGGCCGCTCAGATGCAATGATAATAATTTCATTAAATGAGAAAACAAAGTCTATTACAGCAACTTCAATTATGAGAGATATCTATCTTCATATACCGGGAAAGGGCAATAATCGAATAAATGCTGCTTACGCTTTTGGTGGAGCAGACCTGTTAATGGATACAATTAAGCAGAACCTAAAGATTGAAGTAAATCGTTATGTTTCAATTGATTTTTATGCTTTTATTGATGTTATTAATGAATTGGGAGGAGTCAATATCGAAGTATCCGAAAAAGAAATGTCCATAATTAATAATAGTGTTAATAACATGAATATATTAACAGGGGAAGAAGGGCAGCATCAACTTTTAGAGCCTGGTTTACACCTGTTAAACGGAAAACAGGCACTAGAATATGCAAGAATTCGAAAGGTTGGTAATTCAGATTTCGAAAGAACTGCAAGGCAACGTAGAGTATTGGAGCAAGTATTCGATGGAATTAAAGATTTGGATCTTATTGAATTAAATGATTTAGCTAATGTTATTCTTCCGCAAGTTACTACAAATTTGACTAAAGGTGAAATATTTTCACTGATTCTGGGTCTGCCATCTTATAGGAACTATGATTTACAAGAACTTCGAATACCGATAGACGGATCTTATACAAACATGAGAATTAAAGGGATGGCAGTTCTTAATATTGATTTTAATAAGAATATTAATGAAATTCGATATAAAATCTATCAGGAGAATAAAGAGTAAGGTCATAGCGCTACTAGCTATGACCTTATTATATATAAAGCCTTGCCTATTATTACATTAATATAGGTTATTACTTTGATCCACTTTTCTTACCTCTTGGCTTAGAAAACTTACCACTTACCTACTATCTATTTACATTATTTCATTTTTCAATATAATGGAATTATGGAGATGAGGAAATGAAGGTAAGAATAGAGATTAACGATAATATGAATGATGAAGACGAAGTAATCATCCATTGCAGCAAATTAGATGAGAGGGTCCAAAAGGTCTATGATATGGTTATGGATATTACCAAGGGCTCAAGGCATCTGATGCTAAGTAAAGATAATGTAGATTATTATATACCGCTTGACAGTATATTGTTTTTCGAGACCTTAGACAACTGTATCAGTGCACATACAGCGGGGAGCGTTTATGAAACTACATATCGTCTCTATGAACTGGAGGAATTGCTTCCCGGTAATTTTATGCGGGTTGCAAAATCAACGATTATAAATCTAAACCATATCTATTCCATATCTCGTAACCTTACTTCCTCAAGTGCTATACAGCTTAGAAATACTCACAAGCAGGTATTTGTGTCGAGACATTACTATAAATCATTAAAACAAAGATTAGAAGAAAAGAGGAAATGTATATGAAAAAAAGAAATGTGTTTTGGGGCATGTTGCTGATAATTGCAGCTGTACTGATTATTCTAAATCAATTTGGATTTTTTGTAGGTATAAGCATATTTGATATTGTGCTCACAGTTCTTATGATTGGAATTATTATAGTTAGCATTAAAAGTATTAATTTTTGGGGGATTTTATTTCCGCTCGCAATCATACTAATCACTTATGCAGAAGAGTTGAATATTACTGACTTTACTCCTTGGCCGGTACTTTTGACAGCATTTTTAATAAGCCTTGGTCTTTCTATGGTATTTAACAGACATGGCTCATTTGTTTTTAAATTTAATGGAAGGGAAAGCTTTGGAAGCAGTGTTATTAATGAACAGGACGGTAATGTCATTAACTGCTCAACAACCTTCGGAGAATGCATTAAATACGTCAACACAGAGAATTTTGAAAGAGCTAATATTAAGTGTTCCTTTGGAGATGTAAAGGTGTATTTTGATAATGCTAAGATACCCTCCGGTAGGGCGGATATCTATTTGGATGTATCCTTTGGAGATGTTGATTTATACATTCCAAGAACATGGAATGTTGTAAATGATGTGCATGCCTTCTTTGGAGATATGGA
>SHOH01000196.1 GCA_004294845.1 Anaerolineaceae bacterium | reverse complement strand
CAGGAGAGACTGTATTTGATAAAGTTTTAATCGAGGCACTGGCTGAAATTTCAGTTACCTATGGTGTTAGAAATGAGCCAATAATAAATGATGCTACAAAGAAGGATGCAATAGAATCCGGTTTAGGAGAGGTTGCAAGAATTGTATCCACCGGCTGTAATGCACCGGGTCTAATACTAGAGGATTGCAGTGATGAATTTATTGACATTTATAATAAATCGGATATTATAATTAGTAAGGGTCAAGGAAATTATGAAGCGCTATCAGAAAAGAAGGGTAATTTATTTTTCTTGCTAAAGGCCAAGTGCCTTATGATAGCAAATAAGCTGAATGTAAATAAAAATGATTATGTATTTAAATATAATGGCAGTGATTAAGCCAAATATATAGGAGTAAAAATGGCAAGACCTAGAAAGTGGAGAAAAATTGAATATGTTCCCAATACACCATTCTTTATTCCGTCAGAAAAAAATATTGAAGCTTTGCCGGAAAATATCTTAAAGCTCGAGGAATTGGAGGCAATAAGGTTAAAGGATTTGGAAGGGTTGGAACAGGGAGAATGTGCAGAACGCATGGAAGTATCAAGACCGACCTTTCAGCGTATACTTTTATCTGCCAGAGAGAAAGTCGCAGACAGCTTGATAAATGGCAAAATGATTCGCATTGAAGGAGGCAATTTCACACGGAATATATGCCCAATCAGATGTCTGGATTGCGGAAAAGAATGGAAAGAAAGCTTTGAAAACTTAAATGCTATCAAAAAGGGTCAGTATGCTTGCCCGGACTGTGGATCGGCTAAGATAATATGTGAAGATAACTATAAAAACAAGTTTTGTCATGGGAACTGCTGGCGTCATGGAAGAAAAGATTTTAGTACATAAAAAAAGTAAGGATAGGAGTAAAGACATGTATTGTGCTTCATTTACAGACACGGTAATTGATCATTTCAATTCACCTCGTAATTGCAGAAATATGGAGAATGCAGATGCTGTTGGCAGCTATGGAGATGCAGAATGTGGAGATTCTCTGAGGATTTTTCTTAAAGTAAAAAACGAAGTGATTGAGGAAATTAGCTTTTTGGTTGTGGGTTGTGTTGCAGCTGTGGCATCCAGTAGTATGACAACTGAACTTGCTAAGGGTAAAACCATAACAGAGGCTTTAGAAATAACAAATGAAGATATTGCTAATGCATTGGGAGGACTACCTGAAAATAAAATGCATTGTTCGGTATTGGGAGCAGGAGCACTAAGAAATGCTATTAAGAACTACCAATATCAGGCTTCAATCAGAAAGAAATTTATGAATTAGCTAAATGTTGCTATAAAAGCTATTATCATTTATAGAAATGATATGGCTTTTTTTTAGTAAAAAAACAAAATAGTTATTGACATATGTCATATATAGAGTATAATAAGAATTGTAAATGACATATGCCATTAATATAAGGAGGTAAATGATATGCCAAGAAGAGATGGAACCGGACCTATGGGTGCAGGTATAATGACTGGGAGAGGATTGGGAAATTGTGTTGGAGAGAATGAAATCAGGTATGGATCTAGTCTTAGAACGGGATCAGTTCGTGGATTTTCTAACAAACGTGGTTCTACTGTAGGACCTTCATCAAAAGAATTACTCCAAGAAGAAAAAGAACAATTGAAAAAACGACTAGATGCTATTTATAGACAATTAGAGAACCTATAAGGGGTATTAGAGGTAAGTTGAGGAAGCTCTGGTTACCTCAAGTGTGAAAGGAGGTGACAGATTATGCCAAGGCCAATGAAATGGAGAAAAGTATGTTCTTTACCAGAAAGTAGTAAATTTGGTCCTCTTGATTTGGCTTTAGCTGATCAGCAGTATATAAACATGACAGTTGATGAGTATGAAACAATAAGACTTATCGATCTAGAGGGATTTAATCAGGAGGAATGTGGAAAGCAAATGAATATTGCTCGGACAACCGTTCAGGGAATATATATAGAAGCCAGAAGAAAGCTAGCCCAGTCATTAGTAAATGGTAAAATACTGATAATTGAAGGAGGCGAATATCGTCTTTGTGATGGTTTGGGTAATGGTTGTGGCCGAGGTTGTCGTAGACGTAGACGCCAGACATAAGTTATTAAGTATTTTACTATTTTATAGTAAAATAACGAATGGAGGAATCATATGAGAATAGCAATTCCGGTAGACGAAAAAAAGATGGAATCTAATGTGTGTATGTCCTTTGGGAGAACTCACTATTTTCTTATTTATGACATAGAAACAAAAGAAAATATATTTATAGATAACAGTGCTGCAGCTAGTACAGGTGGCGCAGGAATCAAAGCCGCACAGATAATAGTGGATAACAAGGTGAATGCTTTGTTGACACCTAGGTGTGGAGAAAATGCTGCTGGTGTATTTTATGCTGCAGATATAGAAATATTTAAAACTACATTTGCTACCGTTAAGGAGAATATTGATGCATTTATTGACGGGAGTCTTCCTTTGCTAGACGAAATTCATCCCGGATTTCATGGACATGGAGGCAATTAATATGAGGATAGCTGTGCTAAGCGGCAAGGGAGGCACAGGAAAAACACTGATATCAGTCAACTTAGCTGCGGCAGCGACAATATCAACATATATAGACTGTGATGTAGAAGAGCCAAATGGACATCTATTCTTTAAACCAGAAGATATTCAGGAGGAACAAATATCGGTAAAAATTCCAAAGGTAAATAATGAGCTATGTAATGGATGCCGAAAATGCGTTGATTTCTGTAATTTCAATGCACTTGCATATATTAAAAACAAATTAATTGTCTTTGATGAGATATGTCACTCCTGTGGTGGTTGCATAATTCTTTGTCCTGAAAAAGCCTTAACAGAGAAAGAAAAAGTTATTGGTAAAGTTCAAAAGGGAACTTCAGACCAAGTATCTATATACACTGGAATATTAAATACTGGTGAGGCTTCTGGTATTCCAATTATTAAAAAGCTACTTAATGAGAATAGCCTTGAAACAATTAAAATGGTTCTTATAGACTGTCCTCCCGGAAGTGCTTGTATCGTTATGGAAAGCATTAAGGATGCAGATTATTGTGTATTGGTAGCAGAACCGACATTATTTGGTGTCCATAACCTAGAAATGGTATATGAACTGGTAAAGTTGTTTGATAAGCCATTCGGAGTAGTTCTTAACAAATGTTTGGAAGAAGAAAACCCAGCAGAGAATTTCTGCTTAGAAAATAATGTTAAGATTTTGGGTCGTATTCCCTTCGATAACGGTCTTGGAATGTTGAATTCTAATGCAGAAATTGCAGTCAGAGAAGACGAAAAATATAAGGCAATATTCTCAGATTTACTAAATACAGTGATAAAG